>JAWWOL010000532.1:0-2762 GCA_033851695.1 Frankiales bacterium | reverse complement strand
GAGCCCGGACAGCCGCGCGCCGTCCCCGACGTGGTCGAAGTGTCCGTGGGTCGCGACGACAGCCGTCAGCTGGTGCGGCAGGACGCCGCAGGAGATCAGGGCGGTGTCCAGGGCATCGGCGCCGAGTCCCGTGCCGCAGTCGACCAGCGCTGGGTACTTCCCGACGACCAGGTAGGCGGCAGCGTCCCAGGGGTGTGTGATGCCGGGGCCGGCGACCTGCCACAGACCCTCCGCCAGCGGGACCGGTGTTCCGGGCGTGGCCGACGGGCGGCCGGCGTCGACGGCAGGGCGCGCTTCGCTCATGCCTTGGTCTCGGCAGGGTCGGCCAGGGGCTGGAACGGCTGCGGGATCAGCCAGTGCCGACGGGCGCGGAGACGTGCTGCTGCTGCTCCCGGTCCAGCTCGTCGTCGAGGCCGCGTCCGCCCGCCCCGCCCAGCTCGTCCAGCCGGACGAGCGCCACGCCGCCGACGATGAAGGCACCGCCGACGAGCTGGAGCCCGGACGGCAGCTGCCCCAGCAGCAGCCAGGCGAAGAGCACCGCGAACAGCACCTCGGTCAGGCCCACGAAGGAGGCGAGCCGGGCGCCGAGCAGCCGGGCGGCGGTGATGCCGGCCACATAGGCGAACGCCGCGGCCAGCAGGGACAGCCCGAGGATGGGCACCAGCCAGCTGGTCCGGTGGCCGGAGAACTGCACCTGGCCGAACGTGGCGTGCATGGGCAGCGCCCGGGTCACCCCGAGCAGCGCGAAGGTCACGGTGCCGACGATCATCGCTCCGCAGGCCATGACGATCGGCGGCAACGGCTCCTCGTCGGTGGCGGACATGACGAAGTAGACCGCCAGCCCGACCGCAGCGCCGAGCCCCCAGAGCACGCCGACCGGGTCGACGTGCTGGCGTCCGGTGAGGTCGAGCACCAGCGCCAGTCCGGCCAGCGCGGCCGCGGACCCGGCGACGGTGAGCCGCCGCGGGCGCTGCCCGTGCCTCAGCCAGACCCAGCCGACGACCAGCACCACGCCGAGGTACTCCAGGAGCAGCGCGACACCGACCGAGAGCCGCTGCACGGCGTGGAAGAAGAACAGCTGACACCCGGCGACAGCAACCAGCCCGTAGACGATGACGTGCCGTGCCGTGCGCAGCAGCACCGGCCGGCCGCCCGCGACCAACCCGGGCCACAGCGGCCGGAGCTGGACGACTGCCGGCACCAGCAGCACCAGGGCAGCGACGCCGATCCGGGCGGTGACGGCGGCCCCGACGCTCCAGCGCGCGTCGATGAGCGAGGTGGCGAAAGTGCCGGAGGTGCCGAACGTCGCCGCGGACATCAGGGCGAAGACGAGCCCCGCGCCCGCGGACCCCGTACGGACGCGCCCCATGCCGGCTCCCTCGCTGTAAGACGTCAAACAACCTATGCTCATGACACTAGGGAGGCGGGCGAAAGGAGTCAACGTGGTTTTTGCTCATGACACCGAGATCTCCATCGCCGCCGCTGCCGCCCTGGTCAACACTTCTCGCGACGACGTGGGCAAGCCGATCGAGCTGCTGCCGGACCTCGACGCCCTCGACGCCTTTCTCGAGACCTGGGAGTGGACCGGGTCGCGCACCCACGACGAGGCAGAGCTGCAGGCCGTACGCGACCTGCGGCCACGGCTCGGCCGGCTGTGGGAGGTCGACGAGCACGAGGCCGTCCAGATCGTCAACGCGCTGCTCCGAGAGTTCCACGCCTTGCCACAGCTGCTCCGCCACGACCAGTGGGACTACCACCTGCACGCCACCTCGCAGGAGGCGCCGCTGGCCAGCCGGATGGCCGTCGAGGCCGCCATGGCGATGATCGACGTGATCCGGATGAAGGAGATGGGCCGGCTGCGGATCTGCGCCGGGCACGACTGCGACAAGGTCATGGTCGACCTGTCCAAGAACCGCTCCCGCCGGTTCTGCGAGGGGGGTTGCGGCAACCGGGCCAACGTCGCGGCCTACCGCGCCCGGGTCAGGTCCGGCTGAAGGCGGATCCTTCCGCCCGCTGCACAAGCCCCGAAGTGGCCACGACCGCCTCGATCAGCGAGGATGATGGGACGAGGAGGTGGCAGTGAGCGACGAACTGCTACTTCTGCGCGCCGCCGCTGCCTGGCTGGCCTCGGTGGTCACCCTCACTTCCGCGATGCTGCTCCGCGCCGACAGCGACGGCCCCGCTCCCGGCTGGCCGGCCATCCTGCTCGCGATGGCCATCCTGGCGGCCGCCTTCTGGCCGATGACCGCGAGGCGGCGGCGGCTGCCGGCCTTCGCTGCGTCCGTGATCGCTCTCCAGCTGACCGGTCACGCCCTCCTGCTCTTCGCCGCGACTGGCCACGTCGCCCACAGCGGCGCCTCCGGTCTCGTCTGCTGCCCGTCGACCCCCGCCGCCGGGCACGGCGGCCTGTCCACGCTGACCGCCAACGCCGGGTGGTTGCTCCTGCTGGTCCAGCTGCTCGTCGTGGTGGTCCTGGCCGTGCCACTTCAGCTGCTGCACAACGCTTTCCTGGCTCTTGCACGGGCCCTGGCCGCTGTCGTGCATGTGGTCGCACCGTTCATCGCCGGCCTGCTCCGGCTGCTCGGCTTCCGCGCGGTCACCCGGCCACCGACCGCGCGTCCGCGGCTGTCCCTGTCGGTCGGGGGCGCCGGTCGCCACGTCGGGGGTGCGGTGCAGCGCCGAGGGCCGCCTTCGCGCGCCCAGGTCCGTTCACTCACCCCATTCGCACCGCGAGGGGCCTGCGCCTAGAACGCGCGGCCGCC
>JAWWOL010000528.1:0-4463 GCA_033851695.1 Frankiales bacterium | reverse complement strand
TCTGGTGCCCCGGCGTGTGGCCGGGCGTCATGACCGCGGTGACCCCAGGCGCGAGCTCGACGTCGTCGTCGGCGAGCTGCCAGTCGATCTTCGGGTCGTCGTAGTCGATCCGGAAGAAGCCGTGCTTCTCCGGGCTGTCTCCCTCGGGCGTCGGCCCGGACAGCCCGTACGCGAGCTCGGCCCGCTGCAGGTGCACGGGGCACCGGCCGGTGAACCAGCGCAGGCCGCCGGCGTGATCGTTGTGCAGGTGGCTCAGGGCCACGACGACGACCTCGTCCGGGCTGACGCCGACCGTCTCGAAGGCCACCTCGAGCGAGTCGCGCGGGTCGTGCCGCAGCTCCGCCGAGATGTCGCCTGCGTGAAAACGCCTGCGCAGGAAGGGATCCCGTACGAGGGGCACGTTGAACCCGGTGTCCAGGAGCAGCCAGCCGCCGTCCAGCTGGACCAGCACACCCGGCACCGGCTCGCGGTAACGGACGGTGCGGTCACCACCGTGGATCGAGATGGTCTCCGGCAGGTCCTCCCAGCCGAACGTGATCGGGACGACCCGACGGACGCCCGTCATGCTGACACGCCCCGGTCAGCCATTCTTGATCTTGGCCAGGTTGAGGCTCCACGGCATCGCGGGGACGTGGGCGAGACCACTGAGGCTGTTCCGGGTGACGATCGTGTCCTGCACGTCGGCGATGTCGATGAAGCAGCCGTTCTTGACCAGCAGGTTGCCTGCGGCGCCGTAGTGCGCGTCGACGTCGGCCTTGGTGGTCGCAGCGAGGCCGGCATCAAGCTCCTTGTCCGCGGCGGGGTCCTTGCACAGCATGTAGTTTGCGCCGCCCGTGGAGCTCATGTAGATCCGGGCCCACGTGTCGGGGTGCGCCGCGTCCGGTGGCGTGGTCTGGATCAGGATGGTCGGCGCCTTGTCGAGGTGGGTCGAGATCGCGAAGACCTCGGCGATCGGGATGGCCCTCGTCGTCGCGTCCAGGCCGACCTGCTGCAGCGTGACCTGGAGAAAATTGGCCATCTCCATGTTGCGGGGGTCGCTGGAGTCGTAGCCGATGTCGACCTTCTTCGTGGGCAGGCTGTTCACCATGCCCTTGAGCACCGACGGGTCATATTTCACCACCGACGTGGTCAAGGACAGCGGCAGCTCGTTCGACGGGTAGATCTGGGTCGAGGCCGTGGCCGCCCCGCCGAAGACATCCTTGGTCAGGGCCGGCTTGTCCAGCGCCTGCTCGAGGGCGTCCCGGGCGGCGGGCGAGGTGAACGCGCCCTTGCTGGGGTTGACGAACAGCAGGTTCTTCAGCGTCGTCGGGTAGGTATGCACGGTGACGCCCGCCTTGCCGGCCAGGTCGGTGACGGCCTGCGTCGGCAACCCGTGGGCGATCATGTCGAGCTCGCCCTTTTCCAGCTCGAGCTCCTGGGTTGCCACACTGGCGACGATGGAGATGTCGACCTCGGGGAAGTTGGCCTTGGTGCCCCAGTAGTTGTCATAGCGCGTGAGCACGTACTTCTGGCCGGTGACGAACGACGTGATCTCGTACGGGCCGCTGCCGGCGTCGTGGGTGGACAGCCACTTCTGCGCCTCGTCGCCGTTGACGGTGTGCGCCTTGATCGCCGTGGGGCTGAGGATCTTGGGGCTCCACGGGGAGGCGAGGTAGTCGAGGAAGGCGCTGACCGGGGACTTCAGGTGGACGATGAGCGTGGTCGCGTCGGGGGTGTCCACCGACTTGACCTGCGCCAGCATGTAGGCCGGTCCCTGGTTGACCGCCGTACGCCGGGCGAAGCTCGCCGCGACCGCGGCGGAGTCCAACGGTGTCCCGTCGTGGAACGTGATCCCTTGGTGCAGCGTGAAAGTGTAGGTCAACCCGTCGGCGGAGACCGTGGGCAGATCGGCGACGTCACCGATCACCGTGTTGGAGTTCTCGGCGTACTGCAGCAGGCCGTCGTAGACCCCGTTGGTCACCATCAGGCCCTCGGCGCCGTAGAAGACGTCCGGGTCGGGGACCCCCATGTCGTCGACGAACGGGATGTGCAGGACCGTTGCCGTCGAGGTCGCGTGCGACCCGGCGGCACCGGTGTTCGCGACCGGTGTGGCGCTCTTGCTCGAGCCCGAGGAGCAGCCGGTCACGACGAGGGCAGCGGCCGCCAGGAGAGCGGGGACGGCACGGGAACGCAGGCGATTCGACATGCGCCCATGGTTGTCCTCAACTATTTCTGGGATATTTCGCGACCGTCAATTCGGGGGGCCGCCTCGGTTTCCGGCTGATGCCGGGACCGGGCATTCAGCCCGCTCCCCCCATGTCGGTTGCGCTGCGGATATGCTCCGCCTGTGATGCCGCCATGACGCCACGACGGAACGAAGCGGCGGGCGCCGCCGAGGGTCTGCCGGCGGCCGACACGATCTGCGCGGCGGTGCGCCAGCGGATCATCGTCGGGCACTACGCAGCCGGTGAGCGGCTGACCGAGGAGCAGATCGCCGCCGACTTCACCGCGTCCCGGATGTCCGTACGCGAAGCCCTGCGGGTGCTCAACGCCGAGGGCTTCATCGTGATGCGCCCCTACTTCGGCACGTTCGTCGCCACGATCACCCCGCAGCTGGCGTCGGACCTGCTCGAGGTGCAGGGCGGGCTGGAGGCGATGGCTGCAGGGCTGGCCGCGGGCCGGCACTCCGCCGCCGACCTCGTCGAGATGCGGGCGATCGTCGAGCAGGGCCGCAGCGCCGGCAGTGGGGACAAGGCCACGGCTGGTGCCCTGCATGGCCGCTTCCACTCCGTGCTGGCCCGGGCCGCCGGCAACGAGAGTCTCGCCCTGGTGATGGTGCAGGTCCGTTACAAGGTGGACTGGGTCTACGCCGCGGCGGTCCGGCGGCCCCAGGCCGACTCCTGGGAGGAGCACAGCCGGATCGTCGACGCGATCGAGAGCGGCGACCCCGAGCTCGCCTCGCAGGTCGCTCGAGCCCATGTGCAGCACGGCTCCGACGCCCGCTCCGGCTGACAGAGAGCGTTCGCATTGCCGCAACGACCCCGGCGGGAAAGGATGTGCCGGGGCACGGTGGAAGGACGGCTGCATGCATCCTGTGCAATGGCTGGCGCAGCACGACCGGGGCTACGCGGCGCTGCGACGGGCTGCGCGTACGGCGATCGTGATGCCGGTGCTGTTCGCCCTCGGCGCCAAGGTGTGGGACGAGCCGGAGCTGGCCACGTTCGCCGCGTTCGGGGCGTTCGCGATGCTGCTGCTCGTCGACTTCACCGGGCCGATGCGGCAGCGGCTGCAGGCCCAGGCCGCCCTCGG
This sequence comes from Frankiales bacterium, assembly GCA_033851695.1. Lineage (GTDB taxonomy): Bacteria > Actinomycetota > Actinomycetes > JAWWOL01 > JAWWOL01 > JAWWOL01. Next base: position 1,175 of record JAWWOL010000528.1, on the reverse strand, counting down.
GGTGGCCGGTTGTGCCCTGGTGGCCCTGGGCACGCTGGCCTCGCAGAACGAGGCGGTCTCCGTCGTCGCGATGGTGGTCGTCGCCTTCGCCGTGATCTTCGCGGGCGTCGTCAGCTCGGTGCTCGCCAGTGCCACCACCGCGCTGCTGCTGGCGTTCATCCTGCCGGTGTCGTTGCCCGGGACGCCGTCCAGCATCCCGCAACGGGTCGAGGGCTGGGCGCTCGCGGCGGTCGTGGCGTTCGTCGCCATCGCACTGCTGTGGCCCGCGCCGACCCGGGAACCGCTGCGCGCGGCGGCAGGTGCCGCGTGCAGAGCCTTGGCAGCTCGGCTTCGCGCCGAGGTTGCCTACCGGCTCAGCGACTCCGACCCCGCGTTGGGGCCGGACCTGGAGCGTGCCGTTCAGACCTCTGACGCGGCAGTTCAGGCGCTGCACAAGGGATTCCTGGCCACGCCCTACCGCCCGACCGGCCTGAGCACCGCGACCCGTACGGTGGTCCGGCTGGTCGACCAGCTGGGCTGGCTCAACGCCATCGTCGTCCAGGCTGGCCTGCACCCTGGTCCGCTGTCAGCGCACCGAGAAGCCTGCGTGGTCAAGCTCTCCGCAGCGGCAACGCTCGATCGAGGAGCCGAGCTGCTCGACGTGACGGCCGGGGACCCCGCCGAGCTGCGTGCCTCGATGGGCGCGCTCGCCGACGCGCTGACCGCCATCGAGCAGGCGCAGACCGCCGACCTGCCCGTAGGGCGGCGCACCGCTGGCGACGACGGCGACCGGGTCAGCGAGTTCATCAGCTCGCTGGACCCGAGCTTCCGGGCCCAGGAGCTGAGCTTTGTCGTGTCCCAGATCGGCCGGAACATCGACCAGACCGCTGCGGCCGAGCGGAGGGGCTGGCTCGACCGGCTGCTCGGCCGGCAGCCCGAGGGGCTGCCCCGCACCCTGGCTGCGGCGACCGAACGAGCCACCGCTCACGTCGAGCGGCACTCGGTCTGGCTGCACAACAGCATCCGGGGCGCCGCCGCCCTGGGCCTGTCCACGCTGGTGGCCAGGCAGACCGGTGTGCAGCACTCCTTCTGGGTCGTCCTGGGCACCCTGTCGGTGCTGCGGTCCAACGCCCTCAACACCGGCCAGAACGTGGTCCGCGGGATCGCCGGCACGGTCGTCGGCTTCGTCGTCGGAG
>JAWWOL010000521.1:0-10361 GCA_033851695.1 Frankiales bacterium | reverse complement strand
CGTCCCGTCGATGCTCGACGAGCTGACCGCGGCCGGCGAGGTGCTCTGGTCGGGTGCCGGGTCGCTGCCCGGCGACGACGGCTGGGTCTCGCTGGCCCTGGCCGACAGCGCACCACTGGTCCTGCCGGCAACGCCCGGCAGCTCGGCCGGGGTCACCCCGCTGCATGCGGCTGTGCTACGCGCCCTCGGCGACGGCCAGGCGATGTTCTTCCGTGGGCTGGCCGAGGCGGTCGGACGCGAAGACGGCCTCAGCGCAGCGCCCGACGACGCCGCGCTGGCGCTCGCGATCTGGGACCTGGTGTGGGCCGGCGAGCTCACCAACGACACCCTCGCCCCGTTGCGGGCCCGGCTGGGTGCTGCGCGGCAGACCAACAGGCGGGCCACCGGCGCCACCCGGGCGCGGTACGGCGCCCGCCCCCGGCCGAGCCTGCCGGCACGCTCCGGGCCGCCAGCGATGGCCGGCCGGTGGTCGCGGCTGCCGGGACGTGAGCCCGACCCGACCAGGCGGCTGCACGCCGTCGCCGAGGCGCTGCTCGACCGCCACGGTGTGGTGACCAGAGATGCCGTCGCCGCCGAGGGGGTCCCCGGTGGGTTCGCCGCCGTCTACCGCGTGCTGCGAGCCTTCGAAGACGCCGGCCGCTGCCGCCGCGGCTACTTCGTCGAGGGCCTCGGCGCGGCCCAGTTCGCCCTCCCGGGGGCTGTCGACCGGCTGCGGGCCTCCGTCCCTGCGACCACCCCGCCGCCCTCAGGCGCCGGCAGCGCACCGGCCGCGCCCTCACCATGGGCCACCCCCGTCCCGGCCGGCTGGCGCGAACGGGTCCGCAGCCGGGCCGAGGCCGCCGAGCCCAGCCGGGCGCTGTTGCTGGCGGCCACCGACCCGGCCAACCCGTACGGCGCAGCCCTGCCCTGGCCGGACCGAGCGGACGGGGGCGCCCTCGAGCTGACGCCCGTGGTCGACCTCTCCGCGGGCGAGGCCACCGGGCGCAAGCCGGGAAAGCCGTCGGCTACCGGGCACCGGCCCGGGCGCAAGGCGGGCGCGTTGGTGGTGCTGGTCGACGGCGCGTTGACGCTCTACGTGGAGCGCGGCGGCAAGTCTCTGCTCACGTTCAGCAGCGACCCGGCCCAGCTGCAGCCGGCCGTGGACGCCCTCGCCCTGGCCGTGCACGACGGGGTCCTGGGCAAGCTCGCGGTCGAGCGGGCCGACGGCGCCGGGCTGCTGTCCGCGGGGCCGGCCAGCCCCGTGGCGGACGCACTGCGCCAAGCCGGGTTCCACGCGACGCCGCGCGGGCTGCGCCTGCGCGCATGACCGGCGCCTCCGATGCCCGAGGGTGACACCGTCTGGCTCTCCGCCCGGCGGATGCATGCGGCTCTCGCCGGCCGGGTGCTCACGACCAGCGACTTCCGCGTCCCCCAGCTCGCCACGACCGACCTCACCGGCCGCTCCGTGCTCGAGGTGGTCTCGCGCGGCAAGCACCTGCTCACCCGGATCGACGGCGGCCTGACCCTGCACACGCACTTCCGCATGGACGGCAGCTGGCGGCTGTTCCCGGCCGGCAGGCCCTGGTCGGGGGGGCCCGACTGGCAGGTGCGAGTGGTGCTGGCCAACGACGACTGGCAGGCCGTCGGCTACCGGCTGCCCGTCGTCGACCTGGTCGAGACGGCCGTCGAGGACCAGCTGGTCGGCCACCTCGGACCGGACCTGCTGGGGCCGGACTGGGACAGGGACGAGGCCGTACGCCGCCTGGCGGCCGACCCCGGGCGGACGATCGGGGAGGCTCTCCTCGACCAGCGCAACCTGGCCGGTGTCGGCAACCTGTACAAGTCCGAAGGGCTGTTCCTGCGGGGGCTGCACCCGTGGACCCCGGTCGGGGGCGTGGACGACCTGCCGGCGCTGGTCAGCCTGGAACATCGGCTGCTGCTCGCCAACCGCGACCGCTGGGACCAGGTCACCACCGGCGACCTGCGCCGTGGCCGCCAGCACTGGGTGTTCGAGCGGCAACGCGAAGCGTGCCGTCGCTGCGCGGCGACGATCCGGGTGGCCGAACAGGGTGCGGACCCGCTGACGGCCCGGCTCACCTACTGGTGCCCACGGTGCCAGCCGGACCGGCGCTGAGCCGGGCTAGTCGCGGGTGAGGGTGCGGGCGAGCAGGGCTGCACCGGCCGCCGTCTCGCCCGGCACTCCGGGTGCGCCGGTGAACGTGACCAGCCAGCGCAGGATGGTCTCGATGACCGCGGCGTCGGCGGAGATCTCGCCAGCCGATGACGGCTGGTCCACCCGTGCCGAGGCCGCAGCCGGCTCGAGCTCGGCGGAGCCGAAGCCCTCGTCAGCCGCAGCCGGCACGGGGACAGCTGCCACCATGACGCGCGCGATGGCCGCACGGGCGGCAGGCCAGGCGCCGTCGTAGCTGGGCAGCAGCAGACGGACCAGCTCGGCCGGCTCTTCGGCGGCGACCCGGACCAGAGCCGGGTGGGCGCTGAGGGTCTCGGCCGCGTGCCGCAGGGCACGGGCCAGACCCTGCTCGCCCCGGCCAGCGGCGAGGGCCACGCAGTCGTCGGCGAGCACGTCGATGCCGGCAGCGACCGCGGCGGTCAGCAGGTCGCCCTTGGTCCGGAAATGGTTGTACAGCGTGCCTTTTGCGATGCCGGCGACCGACGCGACGTCGCCCATCGTGGCCCGCCGCACGCCGTACTTCTCGACCGCGCGGCCGGTCGCCTCGAGGATCCCGGTCCGGGTCCGGCCCATCGCATTGCCGGCTCGCGCCCGGGTGCCGCCGACGCGCACGGGGGCCGCCGAGGCGAGCGCGGTGCCGGTCGGTGCCTGGTCGAACCCTGCAGGCCCTGCGGGATCTGGCCCGGGGCCTGGCTCGACTGTCACCAGGTCAGGCGGCGTAGGTGACCGGGGAGGCGAGGGTCGGTGCGGACACCAGCTCGGCGTTCACCGGCGCCACCGCCACCACCGGAGCATGCGGGTGTGCGGGCTCCGCGACCAGACCGGTCGTGACGACCAGCGGCTCACGGACGGACACCATCGGGCGCTCGAGCGGGGCGTTGGCCAGCTCGGCGAGGTCGAGGGAGTCGCTCACCTCGCGCAGGACGTCCGCGAGCCGGACGTCCAGTGCGTCGCAGATGGAGGACAGCAGCTCGGAGGAGGCTTCCTTCTGGCCGCGCTCGACCTCGGAGAGATAGCCCAGGGACACCCGGGCGGCCGCGGAGACCTCGCGCAGCGTGCGCTCCTGGCGCAAGCGGGCGTGGCGCAGGGCATCGCCCAGCAGTTGCCGAAGCAGGACCATCAGAGCTTCCCTCCCCTGCGCTCGTCGGCGCTCCCGTGAGCACCTGATACCACGCTACCCTCCGGCGGGGTGTTCCGGGAGCCGACACCGACTCCGGTGCGTTCGCTCGTGGCGATCGGGCTCACCCGCCCGCTGTCTGCGCGGCGAGCTGCTCGGAGAGCAGCTCGAGGGCGGAGGCGACGCTGCCGGCGCGGATCTGCGCCCGGTCACCGGACAGAGCCAGCCGCCGTACGACCGTGCCGAGCGGACCGGAACACGCCAGGAAAACGGTGCCGACGGGGGCGCCGTCCTGAGCGGCCGGGCCGGCGACTCCCGTGGTGGAGAGTCCCCAGTCAGCTTGCATCAACCGGCGCACACCGTCCGCCATTCCGGTCGCCACCCGAGGGTCGACCGGGCCGTTCTCGGCCAGCAGGCCGGGGGCGACGCCGAGCAGCCGGGCCTTGAGCTCAGTGGCGTACGCGGTGACCCCGCCGCGGAAGACGGCCGAGGCGCCGGGCACCTCTGTCAGCGCGGCGCCGAGCAGTCCCCCGGTCAGCGACTCCGCGACGGCGACCGTCAGCCCGCGCTCGATCAGCCGGGCGACGACCGACTCCGCGGCACCGGTCACACGGTCAGCCTGCGGCCGGCCCGGCGTACGGCGAGCGCGCGGAACACGTAGTCGCCACCGGTGACCAGCGTCACCACGATCGCGACCGCCATGACGGCCACGGCGATCTCGTGCACCCAGCCGGTCAGCGGCAGGACGTACAGGCCGAGACCGACACCCTGGAGCATCGTCTTGATCTTGCCGCCGCGGCTGGCCGGGATCACGCCGTAGCGGATCACCCAGAAGCGCAGCCCGGTCACCCCGACCTCGCGGATGAGGATCACGACAGTGACCCACCAGGGCAGCTCACCGACGATGGACAACGAGATCAGGGCCGAGCCGGTCAGCGCCTTGTCCGCGATCGGGTCGGCGACCTTGCCGAAGTCGGTGACCAGGCCACGGCGGCGCGCGATGTCGCCGTCGATGCGGTCGGTCACCGAGGCCACGGCGAACACCACCCAGGCAGCAACCCGCCAGCCGGAGCTGTGTCCGCCGTCGACGAAGAACAGCGCCACGAACACCGGCACCAGGGCCAGCCGGGCCATCGTCAGGTAGTTGGCCAGGTTGAGGACAGGCGCCGATGCGGCGTCGGTGCTCACCCGCGCCGGCGGCGGTACGGGGGTGGGGAGTGGGTCAGCCGACACTGGCCGGCAACCGTTCGGCCGCCACGAGGTCGACACCGACGGTGGACACGACCGTCGCCGTGACCAGCTCGCCGATCGAGTAGCTGCCCTCGGGCCGCGGCAGCAACGTGGTGCTGCCATCGACCTCGGGTGCCTGGTGCTCGGCCCGGCCCTCGGCCTCACCGTCGGCGCCCAGCGACTCGACCAGCACCTCGATCGTGCTGCCGACGCGTTCCTCGGCGCGCTGGCTGGTCAGCTCCTCGACGAGTGAGGTCAGCCGGGTCAGCCGGCGGGCGACCACGGCAGGAGCCACCTTGCCGTCGAGGGAGAGCGCCTCGGTGCCGTCCTCGTCGGAGTAGCCGAACACCCCCACCGCGTCGAGCCTGGCGCCGACCAGGAACCGCTCGAGCTCGGCCACGTCGCTCTTGCGCTCGCCGGGGAAGCCGACGATGACGTTGGACCGGATGCCTGCCTCGGGGGCGCGCTCGCGGATCGACGCGACCAGGTCGAGGAAGCGGTCGGTGTCCCCGAAGCGGCGCATCCGACGCAGCACGGTGGCGCTGGAGTGCTGGAAGCTCAGGTCGAAGTACGGGACGACGCCCGGGGTCGAGGTCAGCACCTCGATCAGCGAGGGGCGCATCTCGGCGGGCTGCAGGTAGCTCAGCCGCACCCGCTCGATGCCGGGGACGCCGGCCAGCTCGGGCAGGAATGTCTCGAGCAGCCGCAGCTCGCCCAGGTCTTTGCCGTACGAGGTGGAGTTCTCGGAGACCAGGATCAGCTCGCGGACCCCCTGCTCGGCCAGCCAGTGCGCCTCGGCCAGCACGTCAGCGGGCCGCCGTGAGACGAACGAGCCGCGGAAGGACGGGATCGCGCAGAAGGAGCACCGCCGGTCGCAACCGGACGCGATCTTGAGCGGTGCGGCCGGACCGGAGCCGAGCCGCCGGCGTACGGGTCGGGGTCCCGAGGCCGGCGCCACACCGTGCGGCAGGTCGGGCGCTGCGTCGGCGGCAGGGGCGGCATGCCCTGGTACGGCGAGCCCCGCCCCTGCCCGGTCGACCGGGCTGACCGGCAGCAGGGTGCGCCGGTCCCTGGGGGTGTGCGAAGGCACCGTGCGGCCGGCGAGGACGTCCTCGAGCCGGGCGGCGATGTCGGCGTACTGGTCGAATCCCAGGACGGCATCGGCCTCCGGCAGAGCCTCGGCGAGCTGCTCGCCGTAGCGCTCGGCGAGACAGCCGACGGCCACGACCGCCTGCGGGGCACTCGGCGGGCCCGAGCCGATCTGGTGGACCGGGGACTTCAGGTCGGCGACGGCGAGCAGCGTGTCGACCGAGTCCTTCTTGGCCGCCTCGATGAATCCGCAGGTGTTGACCAGCACTGCGTCTGCGTCAGCGGCGTCGTCGACCAGCAGCCAGCCCTGCGAGGCCAGCCGCCCGGCGAGCTCTTCGCTGTCGGTCTCGTTGCGGGCGCAGCCGAGGGTGACGACGGCGAACCGACGGGAGACGGAGACAGGAGCGGGCACGGGTTCAGGGTACGCGGCCAGGTCAGCCCTTGACGGCGGTCCGGCCGGAGGACGGGGTGAAGACCACGTGCCCGACAGAGGGCCCGGTCTCCGGCAACGTGCCGATGTCCTTGCCGTTGACCACGATGTCGACCGCCTTGGGGGCGCCGACGATGACCCGGATCTCCTTGGGGTCGGCGAAGTCCTTGGTCTGGCCGGTGCTGAGGATGCCCTCGAAGAGGGTCTTGCCGGTGGAGCTCGCGACGTGGAACCAGCTGCGGCTGCCGGTCAGGTTGAGGCGTACGGTCACGCCGTTCAGCGGCACCTGGGCGACGTTGCTCGAGGGGTTGCCGGAGGGCGTCGGCGCTGTGCTCGTCGTCGTCACGGGCGGGATGACCGGCGGGCGCGTGGTCCGCGGCGCATGGGTGGTGGGCAGCGGCGAGGGGTGCGTGGCCGTGACGGCAGGGCTGCTGGTGGTCGTGCCGGCGGCGGTCGGCGTCGCGTTCTTGTTCGATCTCGACACCCCGAAGACCACCAGGGCGAGGATGACGACGACGGTGGCCAGCATCACCGTGCCCCAGTGGGCGACCTGCGGCCGGGTCTTGCGGGCGATCACGTGCTCGGCTTCGAGCAGCTCGCCGCCGGGCAGGCCGCCGGGGAGGGTCACCGGCGCCAGGGCGACCTCGGGCGGGTCGAAGGTGGCGAGCAGCGGTTCGGGGTCGACACCGACGGCACGGGCGATCGAGCGGACGTGCCCACGGGCGTAGACCGCACCGCCACAGTGGGAGAAGTCGTCCTCCTCGATCGCGCGGATCAGGGTGGCCCGGATGCGCGTGGCCAGGGCGACGTCATCGACGCTCAGACCTTGCGCCTCCCGGGCGGCACGGAGCTCGGACCCGAGCGACACCCGATCCGCCTCCCTGACTTGACCGCGAGCACTGAGGAGCCGACCCGGCCCTCTCACAGAGTCTAGGCCGGGCGTTCGACATGTCTACAAACGCCCACATCAGACCTACATGTACCAGTTGAGAAAATCTAGGGCCGACCGTACGACCGGTCCGGTGCACCGACGCCCTCGGCCCGGCCACCGTGCTGGACCACACCGGGTGGCAGCGCGAGCCGGCGCTGGTAGAGAACGGAGTCGTAGCGGTCGAGGCCGTCGGCGATGAAGGACGGGCGGCGACCGGTCACCTCGAACCCCATCGCCTCGTACAGCGCCATCGCGCCGTGGTTGTTGCCGCGGACGTCCAGGACCAGGTTCTCCACGCCGGCCGCCTGGGCGTCGTCGATCAGCGCGGTCATCAGCGCCCGCCCGACGCCGCGGCCACGGAGCTCCGGGTGGGTCATCACCTTGCGCACGGTGGCGTTGCGGGACAGCACGAGATAGCTGAACCGTTCCCAGAAGCCGAAACCGACGACCCGTTCGTCGAGGCTGACCACGCAGACGCGGACCTTGTGCGCCCGCGCCTGGCCGAGCAGGTCGTCGAACCAGGCCCGGTTGTCGACCTGGTCGGGGACGTCCAGCCAGCCGACGGCGCCGCCGGAGCGTACGACGGCCTCGACCAGGGCGTGCACACCGTCGAACAGCTCGTCCGTGGCCGCCGTCGGCCAGGCGACGTCAAGCTGCGACGTCAACGGGAAGGGGTCCCCGTACGGGCGGCCGTCGGGCATCGTGCTCAGCCGCCGCCGCGGATGCCGGTGATGACCTCGTCCAGCTCGTCCGGCTTGACCAGCACGTCGCGGGCCTTGGAGCCCTCGCTCGGCCCGACGATCCCCCGGGACTCCATCAGGTCCATCAGCCGGCCGGCCTTGGCGAAGCCGACCCGCAGCTTGCGCTGGAGCATCGAGGTCGAGCCGAACTGCGTGGTCACGACCAGTTCGACCGCCTGGCAGAGCAGGTCGAGGTCGTCGCCGATCTCCTCGTCGATGTCCTTCTTGGACTCGGCGACCACGAACACGTCCTGCCGGAACGCCGGCTGGGCCTGCTCCTTGCAGTGGGCGACCACCGCGTCGATCTCGGCCTCGGAGACATAGGCGCCCTGGATCCGGATCGGCTTGCTCATGCCCATCGGCAGGAACAGGCCGTCACCCTGGCCGATCAGCTTCTCGGCGCCCGGCTGGTCGAGGATGACCCGCGAGTCGGCGAGCGAGGAGGTCGAGAACGCCAGCCTGGACGGCACATTGGCCTTGATCAGGCCGGTCACGACGTCAACCGACGGCCGCTGGGTCGCGAGCACCAGGTGGATGCCGGCGGCCCTGGCCAGCTGGGTGATCCGGACGATCGAGTCCTCGACGTCGCGCGGGGCGACCATCATCAGGTCGGCCAGCTCGTCGACCACGACGATGAGGTAGGGGTAGGGCGTGTAGACCCGCTCGCTGCCCGGCGGGGCGGTGATCTCGCCGGAGCGCACCTTGCGGTTGAAGTCGTCGATGTGGCGGACCTGGTTGGCCGCGAGGTCCTCGTAGCGCAGGTCCATCTCGCGGACGACCCACTGCAGCGCGTCGGCGGCCTTCTTGGCGTTGGTGATGATCGGCGTGACCAGGTGCGGGATGCCTTCGTAGATCGTCAGCTCGACCCGCTTGGGGTCGATCAGGATCAGCCGCACCTCGTCCGGCGTGGCCCGGGTCAGGATCGAGGTGATGAGGGAGTTGATACAGCTCGACTTGCCCGCGCCGGTCGCCCCAGCCACCAGGATGTGCGGCATCTTGGCCAGGTTGGCGACGACGAACTTGCCTTCGACGTCCTTGCCCAGCGCGACGATGCAGGGGTGATGGTCGTTCGCGGCGACGCTCGAGCGCATGACGTCGCCGAGCACGACCCACTCGCGGTCGGAGTTGGGGATCTCGATGCCCACGGCCGACTTGCCGGGAATCGGGCTGAGGATGCGGACGTCCGCCGACTTGACCGCGTACGCGATGTTGCGCTGGATGCCGGTGATCTTCTCGACCTTGACCGCCGGGCCGAGCTCGACCTCGTAGCGGGTGACCGATGGGCCACGGGAGAAACCGGTGACCGCTGCGTCGATCTCGAACTGCTCGAACACCCCCGTGAGCGCGGCGATCACCTCGTCGTTGGCCTTGCTCCTGGCCTTGCCGGGGGCACCGGCGGAGAGCATGTTCGGCGGCGGCAGCTGGTAACCGCTCGACGACAACGGCAGCTGTACGGCCTTGGCCGGCGCCTTGCCGTGCTGCGGCGGGGTGCGCGGGGGCGGCGGCGGGATCACCAGGGTGGGCGACTCGGTGTCCGGTGCCGGCATCCGGGACGGAGTGGTCAGGTCGATGACCAAGGGGGTCTCGACGTCGAACGGGTTGTCCTCGAACTGCGACATCACGCCGACCTTGCGCCGGGCCGACCGGCGCCGGGGCGGCTCGGGGTTGTCGGTCAAGGCCAGCAGAGCCGGGTCGAGGGCGACCGAGTCGTCACCGTCGAGCAGGCTGATGCCGGCATCGTCGGGGTCCTCGCTGCTGAGCGAGGTCTCCAACGTGTTCAGCGGTGTACGGAAGTAGCGGTCGCCCCACTCGCCGAGCAGGTGCGGGACGGCGTGTACGGGAGTCGCGGTCAGCACGAGCAGGCCGAAGACGGACAGGATCAGCAGCAGCAGGCCGGCCAGCGGACGGGGCAGGGACAGCAGCGGCGAGGAGGACAGGAAACCCAGGACGCCGCCGGCCCTGCCGACCTTGCTCAGGCCGAGTGACCAGTCGGGAGCGTTGTTGGCGAGGTGCACCATGCCGGTCACGCCGGCCGCGAGGATCAGCCAACCGACGGAGCGCCTGCCCCTGCTCTCCGGCTCGGGCTCGTGCCGGAGCAGTCGCCAGGCCAGCACGACCAGCAGCAGCGGGAGCGCAGCGGCCGAGGCGCCGACGGTCCCGTGCACGACGCCGGCGACGGCCTTGGCTACCGGGGAGCTGCCATGCCACCAGACGCCGTAGCCCACCAGGAGGGCTGCAGCGACCGCGGCGAGGCCGGCGCCGTCCCGGCGGTGGGCCGGGTCGAGGTCCCGGGCGCCGTGGCCGAGGACCCGGACAGCGCTGCCGACGCCACGGGCGAGCAGCCGCATCGCGCTGCCGACAACACGGGCGAGGAGGAGGACGAGGGCACAGGTCGCCGGCCAGACCAGCCGCCACAGCGCACGCAGGATCCGGACCGGGAGACCGGGTCCCGTACGGCGGGGCGACCTGCGGTTGGCGGAACCCCTGGGCGCAGCGGTGCGCTGCGCGGCCCGGGTGCGGGTCGGCGGTGCCGACCGGGCGGCCGGCTTGCGGGCGGGCTGCCCGGTGCGCCTGGCGGGCGGACTGCCCTTGTCCGGCGGGGGCGTGCCGGACCGGCCGCCTGCCGGTTGTCTACCGGACGGCTTGCCACCGCC
>JAWWOL010000515.1:0-5363 GCA_033851695.1 Frankiales bacterium | reverse complement strand
GTCAGCTTCACCGCCGTGATCGAGGCCACCCCCGCTCTGCGCCGGCTCGACGAGCTGGGCCGGGCCGTTGGCTGAGCGACCCGGCACGAGTCGCGAGCTGCGGCGCGGGGCCGCCGGCTTGGCAGTCATGACCATCGGCTCCCGGCTGGCGGGGTTCGCCCGTGGCCTGGTCTTCGTCCGCGCGGTCGGCGCGACGGACGTCGGCGACACCTACACCCGGGCGAACTCCGTGCCCAACATCGTGTTCGAGACCGTAGCCGGGGGAGCTCTCGCGAGCAGCGTGGTGCCCGTCCTTGCCGGACCGGTCGAGCGGGGTGATCGCGAGCAGACCCTCCGCACCACGGCTGCGTTGTTGACCTGGACGGTGATCCTGCTGGTGCCGGTCTCCGTCGCGGGCGTCCTGCTGGCGCACCCGATGATGGAGCTGCTCACCCCTGCCCACGTGACCGGCGACCGTGCGCGCGCCGTGTCCGTCGGTGCCCGCATGCTGGCGATCTTTGCGCCGCAAATCGTGCTGTACGGGGTCGGCGTGGTCCTGACCGGTGTGCTGCAGTCGCATCGACGTTTCCTGGGTCCGGCGATCGCCCCGCTGCTGTCCAGCGTCGTCGTCGCGGGCACCTATGTCGTCTACGCGGTCCAGACCCACGCCCACCCGCCAACTCTCGCGACGCTGACCAGCGCCGAGGAGCTGACCCTGTCCGTCGGCACCACCGTCGGCGTTGCCGTGCTCAGCCTCTCCCTGCTCGTGCCGTTGCACCGAGCCGGCGTGCCGTTGCGCGTGGCCCTGGAGTTCCCGCCGGGCGTACGCCGCCGGGCGGCGCGACTTGCGCTCGCCGGCGTCGCCGCGCTGGCGGCCCAGCAGCTGTCACTGGTGGTCGTGCTGCGGCTTTCCTACGGCGGCCCGTCGGGGACGCTGGTGCTCTACCAGCTGGGCTGGACCGTCTTTCTCCTACCCTGGGCCGTGCTGGCAGTTCCCTTGGCCACCAGCGCCTTTCCGCACCTGGTCGTCCGTCATGGTGCCGGGGACCTGGTCGGCTTCACCTCGCTCACCGCGATGACGACCCGTACGGTCCTGCTCGTGTGCGGCGCTGCTGGGGCGGTGCTGGTCGCTGCCGCGCAGCCGATCGCCAGCGTCCTCGTCCTGCATGCCAGAGGTGTCCAGACGCCGTCGACCCTGGCCGGGGCGATTGCCGCCTTTGCTCCGGGACTGCTCGGCTACGGGCTCGTGGCCCATGTGGGACGTGCGCTCTACGCGTGCGGACAAGGGCGACGTGCTGCCCTGGCGACCGTCACGGGCTGGATTGCCGTGCTGGCAGGCGATCTGGTCCTGGCAGCAGTCACGCCCAGCGGCCGGCGACTCGATGTGCTGGCGTGGGGCAACACGTTCGGCATGACCGTCGGAGGCGTCGGGTTGCTGCTGGCGCTCTCCGCCGAGGCACGTTCCGCCGTGGCCGGACTGACCCGTACGCTGCCGGCGGTGGTCGTGTCTGCGGCACTGAGCGGGGGCACCGGTTACCTCCTGGCGGGCTGGCTCGAGGCACCCGGCCTGGGGCGGGCGGTGCTGAACTCTGCGGCAGTGGCCGCCTGGGTGCTCGCTGTCTACGCACTCGTTGCCCGAAGCCTCGACCCGGTTGCCGTACGGTCGTTGCTCGGTCGGACGGAGGTTGTCGATGGCTGAGCGCCAACTCCTGCTGGTGCTGGGCAACAGTACGGGCGGCATCGGCACCCATGTGTCGTCACTGGCTGCCGCCTGCGGCGAGGCCGGCTACGTGGTGACGGTCTGCGGCCCGGCCTCCACCGACACGCTGTTCGGCTTCTCCCATGCCGGCTCGCGGTTCGTCGGTCTGCCCATCGGGCTCGGCCTACTGGCCAGTGCCTCCGGGCGCCGGTCGCTCCGAGCCCTGCTGCGGGGGAGCACGATCGTCCATGCGCACGGGCTGCAGGCCGGCGTCGTCGTCGGCCTGCTCGCGGGTCGGCTACCTCACCTGCATGTCGTCGTCAGCTGGCACAACGCGCCGCTTTCGGGCGGCGTACGACGGTTGCTGCACATCCTGCTCGAGCGGCTCGCCGCTCGTGGTGCCGAGGTGACCATCGGCGCCTCCGACGACCTGGTCGTACGGGCCATCCGGGCAGGTGCTGTGGACGCACGGCTCGTCCCTGTCGCGCCGCCGACGTTGCGTGCCCCCACTGCCGACCCCGCATCGTTGCGCCGCAGACTCGAGCTGGGGGAGGCGCCGGTCGTCGTCGCCGTGGGCCGGCTGCACGAGCAGAAGCGGTTCGACGTGCTCGTGTCCGCCGCCGCGCGCTGGCGGCAGCGCGTGCCGCGACCGGTCGTGCTCATCGCGGGCGAAGGTCCCGAGCGGGAATCCTTGCAGCGCAGGGCATCCGAGCTCGACGTCGACGTGCGACTGCTGGGGCAGCGCAACGACGTGGCCGACCTGATGAGCATCGCCGACGTCGTGGTGCTGCCGAGCTCCTGGGAGGCCAGGCCGCTGGCCGCCCAGGAGGCGCTCGCCGCCGGGCGTGCGCTGGTGGCGACGGCGGTCGGGGGGATCCCGTCGCTGGTCGGGTCTGCGGCCGTGCTGATCCCGGTCGGCAACCCGGACGCCCTTGCCTCGGCGGTGGCCCAGCTGCTCGACGACCCTGAGTCCCGGCACCGGCTGGAGGGCGAGGCGCTGGCCCAGGCGGCGTCGTGGCCGGATGCAGCCGATGTCGCTGCGCAGCTCATGGCCATCTATGCGGAGCTCGGCGGTCGGCCATGACCCGCCGGATCGCCTTGCTGGCCGCCATTGTCGCCGCGCTACTGAGCTGCGTCGTCCCTGCCTCGGCTGCTACGACTCACCCCTCCGTCGTGGTTCTCGGCATCCCCGGGCTGCAGTGGAACGAGGTCACGGCGACCGGCACGCCCACCTTGTGGCGGCTGGCCAGCACCGGCACCTCAGGTGCCCTGTCGATCCGTTCGGCGGACGCCCTGACCTGTCCGGCCGACGGTTGGCTCACCGTCGGCGCGGGCAACCGGGTGCGCGCCGGGCGTGGCTGCGCGGCCGACCCGATGGTCGTCACGTCGTCCGGGACGGCTTCGGTGAGCGGGTTCGCGAACATCACCAAGGACAGCCACCAGCTCGGGTTCGGCGCCGTACCAGGCATTCTCGCCACTACCCTGGCCGGCAGAGGCGAGTGCGTGGCCGCCATCGGGCCCGCCGCGGTCATCGGCGCTGCGGACCGCAACGGCAGCGTCGGGCACTACGCGGGCCAGGTGTCGCGGCCGGCTCTGGCGAGCTGCCCGGTCACGGTCGTCACCGGTCCGATCGTGACCGGCGCAGCGAACGCGGCGGCCGCGGACGCCGTCGCCGCCGAGGTCGACGCCAGCCGGCCGCCGGGGTCGGTGCTTCTCGTCGTCGGCCTGTCCGACACCGATCCGCGCGGGCGGGCGCACCTGCACGTCGCGATCGCCGCCGGCGGGGCCTTCGGTCCCGGCCGGCTGAGCAGCCAGTCCACCCGCAAGGCCCCGTACGTGCAGCTGATCGACGTGGCGGCAACCGTTCTCGACCTGCGGGGTGCCCCGGCCGTCGCGGCGGTGGACGGCCAGCCATGGCGCCGGGTTGGCACTGTGCCGGCGGACGTCCACCAGCTCGTCGACGCCGACCGGGCGGCTGGTGCCGTACGGGCGGCGCTGCCCTGGGCCGTCCTCCTCCTGGTGGTGCTGGTCACCGCTGGCTCCGCGTTGTCCCTGACCCGCCGGCGGCGACTGGCGGCGCTGGTGTCCCTGGTGGCTCTCGCTGCGCCGGTCGCGACCTACCTGCTGAACGTCACGCCCTGGTTCCGGGCGCCGTCGCCGACCCTCGTGACCCTGGTCGGAACTGTGGGGCTCGCCCTGCTGATCGCAGTCCCTGCGTTCCGGCTGGGCGAGGCCAGGTCGTGGGTCGTCGCGGCCGGCGCGGTGGCCGGGCTGACCTTTGCCGTGCTGGCCGCCGACGTCGTCACCGGTTCGCGGCTGCAGATGGACAGCGTCCTGGGCTACTCGCCGCTGGTGGCCGGCCGGTTCACCGGTGTCGGCAACGTCGCGTTCGGGGTCCTGGGGTCTGCGGCGCTGCTGCTGGCCATGTCCGTCGCGATCAAGCGACCCGGCTGGCGCGGTTTCGGCAACATCGTCGCGATCGGCGTCGTCGCCGTCGTGGTCGACGGTGCGCCGATGTGGGGCAGCGACGTCGGCGGGGTCCTGGCCCTCGTGCCCGGGTTCGCCGTCCTGGTGCTGCTCTGCGCGGGCGCCCGGCTGTCCTGGCGCAGGGCGCTCGGCATCGGGGCGTCCGCCGTGGCGATCGTCCTGGGGTTCGGGTTGCTCGACTACACGAGGCCGGCCAGCTCGCAGACCCATCTCGGCCGGTTCGTCGGGCGGATCCTGCACGGCGGGGCGGGCACCGTCATCGACCGCAAGCTGCACTCCGACCTCGACCTGCTCACCGCCAACGCCGGCACGTTGATCGTGCCGCTGGTCGTCGTCGTCGCGCTGTGGCTGCTCCTCCGACCGAGGCCGCGGCTGGCCCGCGCCTACACCCGCCACCCGCAGCTGCGCTACGGGCTGCTCGCGCTTGCGGTGCTCGCGCTGGTGGGCCTGGTGGTCAACGACTCCGGGATCGCGATCCCCGCCGTGGCCGTACTTCTCGGTGTTCCGTTCGTGCTCGCCATCCTGACCGGCGACACTTCGGGCGATCCGCGTGCCGACGAGCAGCACGTGTTACCGTGAACTCCCGTGGACGGGCGAGTTTCCTCGCCGCACATCAGCCCACGGGAGATGCGCGCATGGCCCCGCCGCAGACGACCAAGCACGTGTTCGTCACCGGGGGCGTCGCCTCCAGCCTCGGCAAGGGGCTGACCGCATCCAGCCTCGGCAGCCTGCTGAAAGCGCGCGGGCTGCGGGTCACCATGCAGAAGCTGGACCCCTACCTCAACGTCGACCCGGGCACGATGAACCCGTTCCAGCACGGTGAGGTCTTCGTTACCGAGGACGGTGCGGAGACCGACCTGGACGTCGGGCACTACGAGCGGTTCCTCGACACCGACCTGCACGGCTCGGCCAACGTCACGACCGGCCAGGTCTACTCGCAGGTGATCGCGAAGGAGCGCCGCGGGGAGTATCTCGGCGACACCGTCCAGGTGATCCCGCACATCACCAACGAGATCAAGAGCCGCATCCGCCGGATGGCCGCCGACGACGTCGACGTCGTGATCACCGAGGTGGGTGGCACCGTCGGCGACATCGAGTCGTTGCCGTTCCTCGAGACGATCCGGCAGGTGCGCAACGAGGTCGGCCGGGCCAACTGCTTCTTCCTGCACGTGTCGCTGGTCCCGTACATCGGGCCCTC
>JAWWOL010000494.1:0-10857 GCA_033851695.1 Frankiales bacterium | reverse complement strand
CAGCGACCGCCTCGGTCACAGCACGACGGCGATCACGGCCGACCTGTACACCCATGTCGTGCCCAGCGTTGCGCGCGATGCAGCTGAGGCCATCGCCGGCACCGTCGCTACAGCCGGTCACCGCGCCGCCGAGCGAGATGGTGGCGAGATGGTGGCGAGAACAAGATCAACAGTCGATGGCAAACCCGAGGGAGGACAAAAATGATGCAAACCTGCAGGTCAGAGAGCGGAGGGCGTGGGATTCGAACCCACGATGGGTTGCCCCATAGCGGTTTTCAAGACCGCCGCCATCGGCCTCTAGGCGAGCCCTCCCAACAGCGTCCCCATCATGGCAGACGCTAGGCGACCCGGAACCGCGCCTTGACCGTCGTGACGTGACCGGCCTTGTTGACCAGCTTCAGCAGCAGCACGTGGATGCCCTTGGACCGGCCGGCCAGCCGGATGGTCCGGACGTGCATGGTGCCCCGCGCGTTGGCCTTGGCCGTACGCACGACCTTGCCGTCCAGCGCGTACGACGCTCGGACCTGGCCGGTCACGGTCGGGAAGATCAGGTACTTGACGCCGCGCACCACGGCCTTGTC
The DNA here is from genome assembly GCA_033851695.1 of Frankiales bacterium. Lineage (GTDB taxonomy): Bacteria > Actinomycetota > Actinomycetes > JAWWOL01 > JAWWOL01 > JAWWOL01. The sequence continues at coordinate 10,276 of JAWWOL010000494.1, read as the reverse complement.
CAGGTGTGTCGTCGGCCGACCGCTGGCCGCCACGCTGAGCCGCAGGTAACGCGTGGTCAACGTCTTCACGACCGGCGCCGGGACGGTGAACACCGCCTTGATCGTGGTCTTCGCCCCGGAGGGGAACCGGACGACCGCAGTGACGCTGTGCTTGCCGGCCTTGAGCTTGCTGGGCAGGAACGGCTTGGCGCCGGTGGCCGCAGTGCCCACCAGGTCGTACGCCGCGGACGTCTCGGTCCGGTAGACCTTGCCGTCCAGGCTGAACGTCACCGAGACGACCGGCGTTTTGGTGGCATAGAAGATGTACGCCGACCTGGCGACGACCGCCTTGTTCAGGGCGGTCGCGGCGCTGCGGTCGGCGTGGAAGCTGACCAGCAGGCCCGTCGACGGCGCCGGGGCGGCCGCCGGGGGGGCGACCGGAGCCGGCGGGGCGGCCACCGGAGTGGTCACCGTGGTCGGAGCGGCCGAGAAGACCTTGGCGTACTCCGCGGCCGCCTTCGGGAACAGCCCGGAGTCGAGCCGGAACCTGCTGCAGCTGTTGTCGTCGACCTGGAAGTAGGCCTCGTACGCGACGTCGTGGCTGGCGACCCAGTTGTGCATCTGGTCGACGAAGTACGGGTCGTCACCGCCGCCGTGTCCGGCGCACTTGTAGACGACTCCCCACTCGGGGATCGACATCCGCTTGCCGTGCTGGGAGGCGAACGACGAAAGCCAGTTGAGGCCGTAGGTCTGGGTGACGATGTGGTTCCACACCCGGGCATGGTCACTCGGCGGGTAGCTGGTCGCCCAGGAGGTGTCGTAGTTGTCCGCGCCGATCAGGTCGACGTAGCCGTCGCCGGGGTACATCGGCGCCGGGTTGGCCTGGCCCATCGCGATGTTCCAGTCGAACGTGAAGTGCTGGCCGGCGACGCTGCGCATCGCCGTCACGGCCTGACGGAACGCGCCCACGTAGGCGGCCGGGTCCTTGACGCCGCTCCAGGCGAACCACTCGCCGGTCATCTCCCAGCCAAGCCGGATGGTGGCGTTGCCGTCGCCGCCGGCGACGAGGGCCTTGGCCACGGTCGCGTACTTGGAGTTGTACGAGCCGCTCGCCGCGGTCTGGAGGCTGGATGAGCCGTCGGAGGGGATCAGCGGCACCGACCAGACCCGGTGGGCGGACGTGCCGGCCCAGTAGCCGGTCAGCCCCTGGCCGGCCACGTTGGTGATGCTGTTCCAGCTGTCGGTGCCGATGTAGGCGACGACTGCGGTGACCGGCTGGTGCCGCCACGAGGCGAAGGCGTTGGCTGCCGCGGCGCCGCCCTGGATCACGACGCCGGACAGGACCTTGCTCGCACTCAGGCCAGGACTCTGGGTCACGCTCGCAGCGGCCCTAGGGCCGCCGAGGGTGGGGATCACCACGCCTGCCGTCGCGAGGACGGTCGCGAGGGCAGCGCTGATAGCCCCGACAGTGTGCTGACGAAGGAACACCGAGCTTCTCGTCACGTCGTCTCCGAACAGTCGCGTATCGGCCCCATTTCGGGCCGGTCCTTAACAAGTCAATCGGAGGCTTTGTGCTGCTACCTGAGGTGCAACTCGCCACCTTTCTGCGGTTTCACCCTATTAGAACCACCGCTCCCGTGGGTAGCCACCCCCCTACGGTAGGTGCGACAGCCCCTGTGACCTGCGAAAACAACGCCGGAGACGCCACAGCGCCGGCCCGAGCCCTGAGGCTCGGACCGGCGCGGCGGTGGGGTCGAAACGGAGGCGGTCAGGCGATCTTGAACGCCGCGGTGGCGACGGAGACCCGCCCGGTCTTATTCACCATGCGGACGAGCAGGTGGTGCTTGCCCTTGTGCAGGGCGGCCGTCTTCAGCGGGGCCGTCGAGCTGCGTCCACCGGCGCCGGACTGTGAGCTCCGGATCACCTTGCCGTCGAGGATGTACTGAGCCCGTACGGTGCCTGCTGCCGCGGAGAACCGGATGTACTTGTGCCCCTTCAGCGTTGCGCCGTCCAGCTTGGCGGTCACGGTGCCCTTGGCCGAGGCGCTGACTCCGAGCAGCTTGGCCGTGGCCTTGACTGCGACCGCCTTGCCCACCGACGCCGGCACGGAGAACGTGGCCTGCGTCTTCAGCGTCACGTTGCTGGTGGTGGTGACCGTGGCGAGCAGAGTGTGCGCACCACTGGTCAGGGTCGAGGGGTTGAAGGCGTTGGCGCCGGTGGTGCCGGTGCCGGCCATGTCCCAGGCGGCGCTGGTCTCCGTGTGGTAGACCTTCCCGTCGATCGAGAAGACCACCTTGGCGACCGTCTTGGAGTTCGGGTAGTAGATGTAGACGTTGTGGTCGAGGCTCTGCTTGTTGAGAACCGCCGGCCACGAGCGGTCAGGCGAGTAGCTCAGCATCAATGACGTGCCACCGGTCGCCGGCGCCGGTGCCGTGGTCGTGGGCGCCGGAGCTGTGGTCTTCGGAGCCGTCGTGGTCGGAGCCGGTGCCGTCGTCTTCGGCGCTGCTGTGGTGGTGGGAGCAGCGGTCGTGGTCGGCGCTGCTGTGGTCGTGGGTGCAGCCGTCGTGGTCGGCGCTGCTGTGGTGGTCGGCGCGGCCGTAGTGGTCGGTGCGGCGGTCGTGGTCGGTGCGACGGTCGTCGTCGGCGCGGCGGTCGTCGTCGGCGCGGCGGTCGTGGTCGGAGCCGGTGTCGGCGCACCCAGGGCCGTGTAGACCTTCTTGTACTCGGCCTGGGCGTTCGGGAAGAGACCCGAGTTCAGCATGAAGCGGCTGCAGCTGTTGTCGTCGGTCTCGAAGTAGGACTCGTACGCGACGTCGTGGTTGGCGATCCAGTTGGTGACCTGGTCGATGAAGTACGGGTCGTCACCGCCGCCGTGGCCGTTGCACTTGTACGAGACTCCCCACTCCGGCATGCTCAGCCGCTTGCCGTGCTGAGCGGCGAAGGACGCCAGCCAGTTGAGGCCGTAGTTGCGGGTCAGGATCTCGTTCCAGACCTTCACGTGGTCCGTCGCCGGGTAGCTCCACGCCCACGAGCCGTCGTAGTTGTCGGCACCGATGATGTCGACGTAGGCGTCGCCCGGGTACATCGGCACCGGGTTGGCGGCGCCCATGGCGATGTTGAAGTCGAAGGTGAAGTGCGCGCCTGCGACCGACCGCATCGCGGTGACCGCGTGGCGGAACGCACCGGCGAAGGCCGCCGGGTCGTTGATGCCGCTCCACGCGAACCAGTCGCCGGTCATCTCCCAGCCGAGGCGGATCGTGGCATTGCCGTCGCCGCCGGCGACCAGGCCGGCCGCAACCTTGGCGAAGTTGGCGTCGTACGCGCCAGCCGCGCCCTGCTCGAGGGTGGAGACGCCGTCCGACGGGATCAGCGGCACCGACCAGGTCATGTGCGCGCCGCTGCCGGCCCAGTAGCCGGTCAGCGCCTGGCCGACCACGTTGGTGACGTTCGCCCAGGTGTTCGTCGAGATGTAGCTGGTGACCTCCTGCACCGGCATTCCGCGCCACGCGCCCCAGGCATCGGACGCCGCCTTGCCACCGCGGATGACCACACCGGCAAGGGTCTTGCCGGGGGTCAGGCCGGGGCTCTGGACCACCGAAGCGGCGGCCGGCGCGGTGTTCATGAGGGGCACCGCAACAGTGGCGCTGAGGACAGCAACCGCCATCAACGGGCTGGCAGCGCGGGTGCGCCGGAGCATTCGGGTCAGGCTGGGCATCGGGGTCTCCGCACTGTCAGTAACCGGGCTCAGGGCGTGCGCGGTTCTGGATTGGTGATCGGAGTTGCGCCGTTGCGACATAAGGCGTAGGCGCGACCAGGTGGCGGTTCACCCGATTGGCTGAGGCGGGAGTAGGCCCGAGTGGGCCCTAAGGACTATGCCTGGCGCGCACCTATGACCCGGAGGCACGAGAACGGGTCCTGACGGTTACCCTGGAGGTGCACTCGGCACCGTCCCGCACCACCGCTGCCCCGGTGGTTCGATGGCGTCCGTGGCTCGACGGAGAGCCGGTGTCCGGCCAGTCCGTGACCCCGCTCCAGGACGAGGCAATAACAGGACGAGGCAATAAGGAGAACAGGTGGGCCGAGCTACGGCGAACGCCCGCTGGGCCTTCCTCGGGCTGGGTGTCAAGGTTGCGGTCCAGGGCATCGTCGGGTTCTACGTGCTCCGAGTCGTCGGCACCAGCACCGCCGGTGTCATGGGCATCGGGCTGGTCTACGTGGCCCTGACCTCTCTCCTGCTCGACCAGGGCATGGGCCAGGCGCTGATCCGGGCTCCGGAGATCAAGCGCTCGGACGTCGCCACGGTGCAGGTGACCACGATGTGGCTCGCGGTCGGCGCCGGGGTCGTGACCGTGGCGCTGGCCCAGCCGCTCGGACACTTCTTCCGTTTCGCCGGGCTGCCCGCCCTGCTGTCCGTACTCGCGGCCGGGTTGGTCCTCAAGAGCGTCGCCGTCCCCGGGCAGGCCGTGCTCCAGCGCGAGTTCCAGTTCCGCTGGCTGGCCGGCTGCGACATCGCCAGCGCCGTGCTCGGCATGACGGCCAGCGTGGTCACCGCGCTCAACCACGGCGGGGCGATGGCCCTCGCCGCCCAGATCCTGGTGACCGACGGGGTCTACGCCGCCGGCGTCGTACGCCGATCGGGGGCCCCGTTCCGCGGCGCCAACATGAAGGCCCTGCGGGAGATGCTCGGCTTCACCTCGCAGATCGCCGGCTCGCAGTGGCTCGGCTTCCTGTCCCGCAACGTCGACAACATCCTCATCGGTCGCGTGCTCGGCCCGGTCCCGCTCGGCAACTACAGCCTGTCCTACCGGCTGATGATGCTGCCGATCACCAACCTGACGATGGTCGCCAACCGGGTCCTGCTGCCCACCTACTCCCGGCTCCAGCACGACCTGGCCGGGTTCCGACGCTCGTTCCTGCGCTCGTGCAAGCTCATGTCGCTGACGGCGACGCCGCTGATGGCGCTGCTGGTGGTGTTCGCCTCTCCGCTCATCCTCGGCGCGCTCAAGCCGCAGTACCGCGGCGCCATCCTGCCCACCCAGGTGCTGGCGATGGTCGCGATCATCCAGGCCCAGACCAGCCTGATCACGCCGGCGATCGTGGCCTTCGGCCGTACGGCGTGGCAGCTCAAGTGGATGGTGATCTCCACCGTGCTGACCGTGGCGATGTTCGCCGGCACGGTCGCTTGGGGCCTCGACGCGGTCTGCATCGGCTACCTCGTGCTCAACGCGCTGACCCTGCCGTTCCCGATCATGCTGGTCGGTCGGCTGGGCGGCTTCTCCCTCGGTGACTTCCTGCGGGCGGTGGCGCCGGGGCTCGGGGTCGGGGCGATCGTGCTGGCCATCGGCGCGGCCGTACGCGTCGGGCTCGAGTCCCTGGGGACACCGCTGCTGGTCGTCGGGCTCGGCGGCGGCGCCCTCAGCGCCCTCGTCGCGGCCCCGATCGTCCGGATGCTCATGCCCCGCGCGACCCTCGAGCTGCTCACGCTCGTCTCCCGTGGGTCACACGCCCCCGAGGCCACGGTCGCGGTCGCTGCTGCCGCGGTCGCGGGTTGAGCGAGAGATGCCGATGATGCAGGTCCTGGTGCTGCTCGAGCACGGCCGGGGACTCACCCGGTGGGCAAAGCGGTACGAAGCCGGCGCGGTCTACGACCGGACGCCCTATGACTACGGCTCGGCCGAGTCCGATGAGGTCCACGTGTCCTTCTCCGGGGACGGACCCGACGGCGGCGCCTACGCCTTCCTCCGCAAGGGGGTCCTCAAGGTCACCGGCATCGACCTGGTCCACGTGCTGCGCAACCTCCGCGCCGTACGCAGGGCCGACGTGGTCTGGACGCACACCGAGACCGAGCACCTCGCGCTTGGAGTGCTCAAGGGGCTCCGGCTGCCCCTGCCGCCGGTGATCGCCCAGTCGGTGTGGCTGGTCGACCGCTGGCCCCGGCAGAACAAGGCACGCCGCGCGGTCTACCGCTGGGCGATGCGTCACGCCGAGCTGGTCACGACGCTGAGCCCGGTCAACGCCGCCCTCCTGTCGCAGACGATCGGCAGAGAGGTGCGCTTCGTCCCGTACGGCGTCAAGACCGAGCCGTGGGTCGATCTGCCCCCGGTTCCCCGCGGGGACGGCCCGCTGCGGGTGCTGGCGCTGGGCAACGACATGCACCGCGACTGGGAGGGCCTGCGGGCGGTCGCCAGGGCGGGGGTCGGCGAGGTCGAGGTGCGGGTGCTGACCCGTCAGCTCGGCCCGGAGTTCGCCGCCGGGATTCCCTCGATGACGATCACGCAAGCACGCTCCGTAACCGAGACCGCTGAGAACTTCGCCTGGGCGGACGTGGTCTGCCTGCCGCTGCACGCCAACCTGCACGCCTCGGGGATCACCGTGCTGCTCGAGGGTGCGGCCTGGTCCAAGCCCTGCGTGGTCACCGACGCCGGCGGCCTGGACGCCTACTTCACCGCCGACGAGGTCTCCTACGTGCCGGTCGGCTGCTCCGCCGAGACCTGGTTGGCGGCGCTGCGGACGCTGGAGGACCCGGCGGTGGCGGCCCGGCTGGTTACAGCGATGCGGAGGCGGGTAGCCACCGACGACTACTCGGGCGTGGGCTTCGCCGGCAGGCACGTGGCGATGAGCCTGGGCTTGTTGAAGAAGCGGTAAAGGCTTGTGGGGACCGTGACAGCCAGTCACGTACAATCCTGTGGAACGACCGCCGAACGACCAGAACGACAACCGAGCGCGCAGCACCGTCGCGGCGTCTCATCGCAGCCTGACCCTTGATGTCCCGAGTCTGCTGCTTGACCGACCGGGCCGGCCGAGAGTGGTGGAGCGCGTGGGGCTTGCTCTCCTGACGGAGGCGGCAGCAGGACTGCTGCTCCTCGGAGTGCTGGCTGCCGTCTTTCTCCGCCGCGAGGCCACCGGACGCCGGCTCACCGCCCTGCACCTCGCCGTCCTGATCCTGGTCCTGGACTGCGCGCTGTTCCCGGCCGGAGGCACCTCGACCGGCATCTTCGTGCTCCCGATCAACAACCGGACGACCGGCGTCCTGTTCCTGCTCATGCCCTTCCTGCTGACGGTCCGCTGGCTCTCCGGCCGGGCCCGGCTGCGGTTCACCGTGCCGGGCCTCGCCTGGGTCGCCTACTTCCTCTGGCTGCTGGCCGAGTTCTACGCCGGCCGCCAGCACGGAAACTCGAGCTCGGCCGCCATCCAGGAAGCGAAGGTCATCGTCATGCTCGGGGGGGCGGCGTTGCTCGCCGCCGGCGTCGAGGCGCGCGACCTGGTCGGCCGCCAGGGCATCCCCCGCATGGTGCGCTGGGCCGCACCGATCGCCACGATCCTGACCGCGACCGCCGTCGCCGGCGTGAAGTCCAACAGCAGCTTCGGCGCCTTCCACGGGGTCAACACCGGGCAGATGGGTGCCGACGCCGCCTCGGTCTTCGCCTCGCTCGGCATGCTCGGCCTGGCCATCGCTCTGTCGGCGCCCGAGCGGCACCGCAACGGGCTGCTGTCCTCGGGGATCCTGCTCATCGCTCCGGTCTTCACCGGGCAACGGGCCTCCGTGCTCGGCCTGATCGCCGGCTTGGCGTTGATCGCGGTGTGGCCGCTGATCAGCAAGCGACACCGGGTCCTCCGGGTGACGCCCAAGGAGAAGGTCGCCCTCGGCCTGTCGGTGCTCGCGATCGCAGGCGCTCTCTCGCTGGCCAGCGCGACCGGCCACGGCTACAACCCCGCAAGCAGCAGCGTCGCGTCGTCGTTCACCTCGGCCGGCAAGGCGGACTCGGCCCAGTCCCGGATCAACCAGTGGAAGGTCGCGCGGAGCCTGATCGCCAAGGAGCCGATCTTCGGCTACGGCCTGGGCAAGGAATACCTCCACGTCGAGCAGATCGAGGGCGCACCGCTGTTCTACGTACAGAACGACCTCACCCACGACATCTTTCTCGACATCCTGCTGCGGGCCGGGGTGATCGGGCTGTTCCTCATGGTCCTCGCCTTCGCGGCCACCGCCTGGGCCGGCCTGCGCGCGGCCTATCACCACGCCTCCGCGCGGATCGGCGCACTGGGCCTGGCCTGCACCGCGATCGTGGCCGAGATGGTCACCCGCGGGGCGGTCGAGAGCATCTTCGAGAAGGAACGTCTCGCGGTCCTGCTCGGGCTCACCGTCGGTCTGGCCTGCTCGGCTGACCGGTCAACCCGGGCCAAGAGCCGTACGTCGTCTCTTGTGAGCGCTCCGCTCGTTGTCCCCCCTGAGTGGTATCCGGAGGACGAGGCCTCCGGGTCCCGCTCGCTGGTCGGTTCGGGCCCCGTCCCGCAGAAGAACACCTAGGAGTTGGTCCTGTGCTTCCCGAGCAGTTGTGGCGCGTCATCCGTCGGTACTGGGCCGTCGTGGTGGTCATCGTCCTGGTCTGCACAGCGGGCTTCGTCGGCCTGACGCTCAAGGCGGCGCGTCCGTACCACTCGTCGGTCACCCTCAACGTGCAGGCGCCGCCGGCCATCGGGAGCAATCCCGTCAACATCGCGGCAGTGACCTTCGCCGTGCCGACCATCCAGGCGCGGCTCACCAGCGATGACCTGAAGAAGACCATCCAAGCGGATACGAAGACCTACGCCGGCACGTTCAGCGTCTCCGTCAGCCCCACTCCCGCGAGTGGTGTCCTGACCGTCACGATCTCCTCCGTCAACGTAGACCTCGTCGTGCCTGCCTTGGAGAGCCTCTACACGCACATCAAGAAGTACCCCACCGACATCGGCCTGCCGTCGGTCGCGATTGCCGAGACCCAGCTGCCCGTGCCGCCCGTACGGGACTCGGCAAGCAAGAAGGCCGTCCTGGCCGCGATCGAGGGCTTCATCTTCGGTCTCGCGCTTGCGATCTTTGCTGCCCTTGGCCTTGCCCGCTTCCGGCAGTACCGCGACCTGACCGGCCGGCTCGAGCGCGACCAGGGCGTCCAGACGCTGATCACCCTGCCCGAGCCGAGCGAGCCAGGGGCCGGCCGCGAGGACGAGTTCGTCCTGCTGGCAGCAGATGTACGGGCTGACGTGCTGAGCCGCCGGGCGTCCAGCTTTGCCGTGGTCTCGCCCAAGACCGGCAGCACCCGCAGTGTCGTGGCCGCCCAGCTGGCGCGCGGTCTGGCCATCGCCGGTCACCGCGTACTCCTCGTCGATGCCGACCTGCGCACCCCGCGGCTCGAGGGGGCGCTGGCCTCGATCGACGCCTCGCCCACCGCGCCGTTCACCGGGATGTCCTGGCTGCCGACCGAGACCACCAACGTGCCCAACCTGGTGGTGCTGCGCGGCATGGCGCTGCCCAAGGTGCTCGACCACCTCGGCATGCAGGGCACCGGCCCGGTGCGGCTGGTGGCCGGGTCGATCGCGTCGCTGGTCGGCGAGGCGCGCAATGCCAACGTGATCCTGATCATCGACTGCCCGGCTCCGGACGGCGCCGCCGAGGCGAACGCCGTGCTCTCGGCGGTCGACGCGGCGCTGGTCGTCACGTCCGGCAACCTGCGCCGCAAGGACGCCGACAAGCTGGCCAAGCTGATCGAGCAGATCAGCAAGCTCGGCACCGAGGTCATCGGTCTGGTCGTCGGCCCGAAGAAGGACTACAACCTGCGGCCCGTACCCACGCGGAGCCCAGTGTGACCCTGGCGTCCGGCGCACCACGACGGATCGTCTTCCTCGACCTGGCACGGCATCTGTGGGGGGCGGAGCAGAGCCTGTTCACCCTGGCCGCAGCACTGCGCCCGCTGGGGGTCACGTGCACCCTGGTCGCCTGGGGGCAGGAGCTCGCTGACGAGTGGACCGCCCGCGGCCTGGGTGACGTGGTCCTGCTCGACGCGCCCGAGGAGCACGACCGCCGCAGCGACCTCAGCGCCCTGATCCGCGGCCGGCAGCTGGTCCCGCCCGCTGACGCCCTGGTCCTGTTCAGCATCGCGCTGCTGCCGGTGATGCCGCTGCTGCGGGCCATGCCCCGCTTCCGGCGCACGGTGATCGCCCTCGACCTGCACGACACCTTGCCCGGCACCAAGGGCAAAGCCTTGCTGCGCACGGTGTCCCGTACGGCGGACGCGGTCATCGCGGTCAGTGACTTCACCGCACGACAGGTCAGCAGTCCGGCGCCGACGGTGCTGCTCCGGCCGGTGGTGGCGCCCCGATCTCCGGTCAGAGCTGGCCTCGACTTGACCCGCCCGCTCACCATCGGCATCATCGGCCGCCTCGACCCGGCCAAGGGGCACCTGCTCGCCATCCATGCCCTGTCGTTCACCGACGCCAAGGTGCGCCTGGTCGTACGCGGGGCGCCCGCCTTCGGTGACGACGC
>JAWWOL010000484.1:0-8261 GCA_033851695.1 Frankiales bacterium | reverse complement strand
GCCTAGACTGACGGTGACGTGGCGGTTGCTCGAGGTGGAGGTGGAGACGTGAGTCTGCTGGCAGGCATTGCCACGCCGGCCGACCTCAAGCGCCTGCCGGCCGAGCGGCTGCCGGTGCTCGCCGCCGAGATCCGCGACTTCCTCGTGGCCAAGGTCTCGCGTACGGGCGGCCACCTCGGGCCCAACCTCGGCGCCGTCGAGCTGACCATCGCGGTCCACCGGGCGTTCGACTCCCCACGGGACCGGATCGTGTGGGACACCGGTCACCAGTCCTACGTGCACAAGATGCTGACCGGCCGCCAAGCGGGCTTCGAGACCCTGCGTGCCAAGGACGGCCTGTCGGGCTACCCGAGCCGGGCCGAGTCCGAGCACGACGTCTCCGAGAACTCCCACGCCTCCACGGCCCTGTCCTACGCCGACGGCCTGGCCAAGGCCTACGCGCTCCGCGGCGAGAGTGACCGGACCGTCGTCGCGGTCGTCGGCGACGGGGCACTGACCGGCGGCATGTGCTGGGAAGCGCTGAACAACATCGCTGCCGGCAAGGACCGCTCGCTGGTCATCGTGGTCAACGACAACGGCCGGTCGTACGCGCCCACGGTGGGCGGCGTCGCCACTCACCTGGCCAGCCTGCGGCTCAAGCCGAGCTATGAGCAGGTGCTCGACGCGGTCAAGCGCGCGCTGCCCAAGACGCCGCTGGTCGGACCGCCGCTCTACGAAGCGCTGCACGGTGCCAAGAAGGGCCTCAAGGACCTGCTCCAGCCCCAGGTGATGTTCGAGGACCTCGGCCTCAAGTACGTCGGCCCGATCGACGGCCACGACGCCGTGGCGCTCGAGCAGGCCTTCCGCGCCGCGCGCGACTTCGGTGGTCCGGTCATCGTGCATTGCTTGACCACCAAGGGTTTTGGCTACTCCCCGGCCGAGGACGACGAGGCCGACCGGTTCCACGCGGTCAACGTGATCGACCCCCTGACCGGGCTGCCGGTCGAGGCGGGCGGTGCGACCTGGACGACCGTGTTCGCCGAGGAGATGGCCCGGATCGGTGACGAGCGTGAGGACGTGGTCGCCATCACGGCCGCGATGCTCGAGCCGGTCGGGCTCGGCCCGTTCGCTCGTGCGCATCCCGATCGGGTGTTCGACGTGGGGATCGCCGAGCAGCACGCGGTGACGTCCGCGGCCGGCATGGCCCTCGCCGGCCTGCACCCTGTCGTCGCGGTCTATGCGACCTTCCTCAACCGGGCCTTCGACCAGATGCTGCTCGACGTGGGCATGCACCGCCTGCCGGTGACCTTCGTCCTCGACCGGGCGGGTGTCACGGGTCCCGACGGGCCCAGTCACCACGGGATGTGGGACCTGTCGATCCTGCAGCTTGTCCCCGGCATGGCCATCGCCATGCCGCGCGACGCGCAGACCCTCCGCGACGAGCTCCGCGAGGCGCTCGCGATCATCGACGGTCCCAGTGCCATCCGGTTCCCCAAGGCCAAGGTCGGAGCCGCCCTCCCGGCGATCGACCGGGTCGGGCAGATGGACGTGCTCAGCCGCGAGGGTGCGCCGGACGTGCTCCTGCTCGGCTTCGGAGCCATGGCCGGCACCGCGCTCGACGTCGCAGAGCGGGTGCGCGCCCAGGGCATCGGCGTCACCGTCGTCGACCCGCGCTGGGCCAAGCCGCTGGACGCGCAGCTGCCGGTGCTGGCCGCCGCGTACAAGCTGGTCGTCACCCTCGAGGACAACGGTCGCATGGGCGGTTGCGGCTCGGCGGTGGCCCAGGTGCTGCGTGACGCCTCCGTCGACGTGCCGCTGTGCGACTTCGCGCTGCCACAGGAGTTCCTCGAGCACGGGCGACGTGACGAGATCCTGGCGGTGGCCGGGCTCTCCGCCCAGCAGCTCGCCCGGCGGGTCATCGAGGCGGTCACCCGCCGCGACCCGGGGCTGGTCCAGGACGTCTCCGAGGGTTCCTCCAGCGTTACGGACTGACAGCGACCCCCGCGGGGACGTCGAGTGCACGCCGGGAGAGCTGCGGGGACACCGCGTCGAGCGGCTCACCGAGGACCGGGTGCGGCGTGTCGATGAGCGCGCGGAACGCGTCGGGGTCCACCGGGCGGCTGAACAGGTAGCCCTGGCCGTGCCGGCAGCCGAGATCGACCATGGCATGCCGCTGGCTGCTGGTCTCGATGCCTTCGGCGACCACGTCCAGACCGAGCAGGTCGCCCAGCCCGACGATGGCGCCGGCCAGCGGCGGCCGGGTCGACGGTTCGTCGAGGCGGTCGACGAACGCCTTGTCCACCTTGAGGATGTCCACGGGCAGCCGGTCGAGGTAGGACAGGCTGGAATATCCGGTGCCGAAGTCGTCGATCGCCAGCCGGATACCCAGCCCGCGCAGCTCGGCGAGCTGTGCTGCCACGGTGGCGTTGTCCGCCATCAGCACGCTCTCGGTGATCTCGAGGGTGAGCAGGCCGGCCCGCAACCCGGTCGTGCGCAGGACGGAGGCCACGTCCTCGACGATGTTGGTGTTGAGCAGCTGCCCAGCGGAGACGTTGACATTGACGTGGTAGCCGCCGGCGGGGGAGCCGGCCTGCCAACCGACCGCTGCGGCGCACGCGGTGGCCAGCACCCAGCGGCCGATCGGCTCGATGAGGCCGGTCTCCTCGGCGAGCGGGACGAACATCAGCGGGGGGATGAGGCCCCGCTGGTGGTGCCTCCAGCGCAGCAACGCCTCGGCGCCGACGATCGCCCCTGTGGCCAGGTCGACGATCGGCTGGTAGTTCAGCGAGAGCTGGTCACGGCCCAGCGCCCTGGCCAGGTCGTCCTTGACCGCGGCCCGGTCGAGCAGCCGCTCGCGCATCGCGGGCTCGAAGACCTCGACCCGGGCCTTGCCGGCGTCCTTCGCCGCGTACATCGCCATGTCGGCCTGCTCGAGCAGCTGCTGGGAACGGTCGTGACCCGCCTCGCCCTCCAGGCCGGCGGCGATGCCGATGCTGGCCTGGATGAACACCGGCTGGCCGCCGCAGAGGATGGGCTGGCGCATCGCCCGGTTGAGCCGGCCGGCCACCGCCTCGGCCGCGACCTGGCCGCCACCGGTGAGCAGCACGGCGAACTCGTCGCCACCCAGCCGGGCCGCGATGTCGCTGCCGCGTACGCAGGTCTGCAGCCGGTTGGCCACCTTGCGCGGCAGGTCGTCCCCGGTGGCATGGCCCAACGTGTCGTTGACCACCTTGAAGTCGTCGAGGTCGACAAAGACCACGGCGATCTCCTCGGGGTTGAGCGCCGCCAGGGACGCCTCCAGCCGTTCCCGGAACAGCCGGCGGTTGGCCAGGCCGGTGAGCACGTCGTGCAGGGCCTGCTGGCGGAGCTCGGACTCGCTGCCGGTGAGCTTGACGACGAGCTGCAGGTTCTCCCGCACGGTCAGCAACTGGCGGACGGAGACCAGCATCGCGACGAAGGCGCCGATGCCGATGCTCCCGGCGTCCGGCAGGTGCCGGTGGAGCAGGTTGAGCAGCAGGACCACGGCGGCCGGAACGACCAGTACGTACGGCAGCAATGCCGAGCGCCACTCGGCGGCGGCGAGTGCGCGGGCGGTGGGCCGGCCGTCCTCGTAGCCGTAGCACAGGGCGGACAGCGCCCCGAGTGACAGGCCGACGATCCAGCCGACGTCGGACAGCCCACCGACGTGGTAGCGGTGCAGCGCTTCCAGGGTCACCCCGCTGGAGTCGGCGACGGCGAAGCTGAACATGCCGGCCGCCAGCAGGCTGATCGCGACCCGCCGGTTGGCCGGTGCCCGGGCCGCGATCAGCACCGCGAAGGTGCACAGGGCCAGGTCGGTGACCGGGTAGAGCAGGGTCAACCAGCCGGCCGGACCGGGCTGGCGGTGCCGCATGATCGTGTGCAGGGCGACGTCCCAGCTGACGAACAGTCCTGACGAGGCCACCGTCATGGCATCCAGCGTCTGGCGGAGTCGACCGGACAGTGGTCCCCTGTCTACCGGGAACCGGCTGAAGCCGACGAAGGCGCAGGGGATCGCGCAGATGTAGAACACCTCGGCCGGCAGCTGGCCGCCCTCGAACCGGTCGAACAGGAACGCACGCACGGCGTAGACCGACGTGCCCACCAGCCACAGGCCGATCGTGGCGGCGAGCAGCGACCAGGCCTGGCGCTCGCGTCCGGTCGCACGGCGCGCCGCGGCAACCAGCGCAACCAGGCAACCTGAGGCGGCGCCGACCTCGAGCAGCTGCGCCAGGTGGGGCCAGATCAGCCCGTGGTCGACACCGTGTCCCGCGACGTAGAGAAACGCCGGCACGGCGAGGAGACCGGCGACGAGGGTCGCGACGAACTCCCGCGGCAGGTCAGCGAACCGGGCAACGCGCACGGTGTTCTATCGGCGCAACCGGCCACATGCTGAGCACCCGGCTCAGCGGTAGAGGACGTCCCGGAGGTCGTTCGTCCCAGCGGCCGAGTCGCGCAGGACCACCTCGGCCGGCCGGCCGCCCTCAGGGACGAGCACCACCTCGTCCACGGTCAGCAGCAGCGGCCGGGTGAAGCCTCGCTCAGCCGGATCGGTGAGCGCGGCGGCGGCGAGGGAGAACGCGGGGTCGATGCCCCGCAGGTCGAGCCAGCCACGGCTGCGCATGGGTACGGCGATCGCCCGCATCCCGCCCTGGTCGCCCGCCAGCGCTCCGCGCAGGACCGCGGACCCCAGGAGCGACACCACGTCGCAGTCGCCCATCGGGCGCAACGGGTGCCGGGGATTGCGCCGCCAGCGGACCACCGCCATCGCGCCCATGTCCTCGAGGTAGGACAGCGCCGCCGGCCACCAGCGCGAGCTCTCGAGCCCGTACGCGCCGAGCACGCCCTCCGGCACCACCACCACGTCGTCCGGGCGTCCCGGCATCAGCCCGACGAACCCGAGCCCCAGGTCCAGCGCCCGGCCGAGCACGCGCAGCTGGACCCAGTCCTCGCCAGGGTGGAGCAGGTGGCCGACCGGAAGGCCGACCGGCCTGGCCCGCTCGGTGAGCTCGTCCAGGCTCCGCTCGGCGATCCAGCGTCTGCTGAGCAACCACCGCGCCATCCGCTGGCGGCCGACCTGGCTGCCGGCCGTCGCGTCGCCCACGGCCGCCGCCAGCTCGTCCCAGGTGACGTCGAGGTCGGGGACGCCTTCGAGGCGTACGCCGTCGTCGATCGGCGAGAAGTCCAGCTCGTGCAGGACCGACGCGCCAAGAACGAAGGCTCGCAGGTCCGAGCGGCTGAGAATCTCCACGTCAGGAACGTACCTGCCGCAGCGCCCGACTGGATAGCCCGATCGAGTGAAGCATCCGGTCAATCCCGGATCGCAGGCCCGTTCGCCACGCCGTCGGGCAGGAATCGGCGGCCGGTCACCCGCTCCGAGACCCCCGTACGGTCGAGGTAGGGCGTGATCCCGCCGAGGTGGAAGGGGTAGCCGCCCCCGGTGATCAGCGCCAGGTCGACCTCCTGCGGCTCGCCGACCACGCCCTCGTCCAGGAGCCGGCGCACCTCGTCGGCCATGGCTTCGACGGCTCGGCGGTGCACCTCATCGGCGGTCGACGGTGACGAGCCGACCTGGAAGAGCTCGGCCACCCGCGGGTCGAGACTGCCGTCGGCGGTGTAGAAGCCGCGCAGCCCGGCGTCGACCATCCGGCCGAGGTTGGCGGAGGTGATGAACCGGTCGGGGAACGCCTCGTGCAGGGTGTTCATCACGTGCTGCGACACCGCCGGCCCGGTGAAGCCGATCAGCTGCAGCGGGGTCATCGGCAGCCCGAGCGGGTCCAGCGCATGGTCGGCCACGTCGTACGGGGTGCCGTCGTCCACGGCCCGCGTGACCTCGTTGAACATCCGCATGAACAGCCGGTTGGTGACGAAGCCGGGCGCGTCCCGTACGGCGATGCAGGTCTTCTTGAGCTCCTTGCCCACGGCGAAGGCGGTGGCGTAGGTCGCCTCGTCGGTGCGCTCGGTACGGACGATCTCGAGCAGCGGCATCACCGCCACCGGGTTGAAGAAATGGAAGCCGACCAGCCGCTCGGGGTGGTCGAGGCCCTCGGCCATCGCCGTGACCGACAGCGACGAGGTGTTGGTGGCGAGCACCGCGTCCGGCCGGAGCACCTTCTCGAGATCGCCGAACACCTGCTGCTTGATCGCCAGCTCCTCGAACACGGCCTCGATGACGAAGTCGGCCCCGGCGAAGTCGGCCAGGTCGAGGGTGCCGCGGAACAGGCCACGCAGCCGGTTGGCCTTGTCCTTGCTCAGCCGTCGCTTGGCGACCAGGGTGTCGATCTCGGCGCGGAGGTAGGCGAGGCCGCGGTCGAGCCGCTCCTGGTCGACGTCGGTGAGGAGGACGGGCACCTCGAGCCGGCGGGCGAAGAGCAGGGCGAGCTGGCTGGCCATCAGACCCGCCCCGACTACCCCCACGGAGGTCACCGGCCGGGCGAGCATCCGGTCCGGCGCGCCGACCGGCCGCCTGGCCCTGTGCTGGACCAGGTCGAACGCATAGAGACCCGCGCGCAGCTGGTCGCTCACGGACAGCTCCGCGCCGACCTCGTCCTCGGCAGCGAACCCCTCGTCGCGGCTGCGGTGGCGGGCCCGCTCGATCAGGTCGAGTGCCCGCGCCGGCGCGAGGGCAGCATCGCGGGTCCGGGCGGTGACGATGGCGCGACCCCGGGCGATCGCCTCGTCCCACCCGGCACCGGTGTCGACCTCGGGCCGCTCGACGACCAGGGCGCCGCTGACCACGTCGGCGGCCCAGCGCAGCGAGCTCTCGAGGAAGTCGGCGGGGGTGAACATCGCGTCGGCGATGCCGAGCCCGAAAGCCTGCTGGCCGCGGAGCATGCGGTTCTGGCTCAGCGGGTTCTCGATGATCACCGTGACGGCGGCGTCGGCGCCGACCAGCCAGGGCAGCAGGTAGGTCCCGCCCCAGGCCGGGACCATGCCGAGGAAGCACTCGGGGAGGGCGAGCGCGGTCACGCCGGAGGAGATGGTCCGGTACGAGCAGTGCAGCGCCAGCTCGAGGCCACCACCCAGCGCGGCCCCGTTGACGAAGGCGAAGCTCGGTTTCGACCCCTCGCCGAGCCGGCGGAAGATGTCGTGGCCGGCCTTGAGGCCGGCCCTTCCCTGCTCGACGTCGGCCGCGCCACCGAGCATCGCCAGGTCGGCGCCGGCGAGGAACCAGAACGGCTTTCCGGTGATCGCGACGGCGTCGACGTCGCTGGCCTCGGCCCGGTCGAGCGCGTTCGACAGCGAGGCGAGACCCCCGGGCCCCATCGAGTTGGGCTTGGTGTGGTCCTCGCCGTTGTCCAGGGTGATCAGCGCGAATCGCACGCCGCTGGGGTGGTCGACCAGGCGCAGCAGCGACCTGGTGACCCGTTCGCCGGGGAGCTCTGGCAGGGCGCTCATGCCCCGGCGCTCCACGCCGGGTTCTCCCAGACCACGGTGCCGCCCATGCCCAGGCCGATGCACATCGCCGTCAGGCCGTACCTCACCTCGGGATGCTCCTCGAACTCCCGCGCCAGCTGGGTCATCAGCCGTACGCCGGAGGACGCCAGCGGGTGCCCGATCGCCAGCGCGCCGCCGTAGGGGTTGACCCGCGGGTCGTCGTCGGCGATGCCGAAGTGGTCGAGGAAGGTCAGCACCTGCACCGCGAAGGCCTCGTTCAGCTCGAACAGGCCGATGTCGGCGATGGACAACTTGGCCATCGCGAGGGCGCGCTCGGTGGAGGGCACCGGCCCCTCGCCCATGAACTCTGGCTCGACGCCGGCGAACCCGTACGAGACCAGCCGCATCCGGATGGGGAGTCCGAGCTGGTCGGCCACCTCCTCGGCCGCGAGCACGCAGGCGGTCGCGCCGTCGTTGAGACCGGCCGCATTGCCCGCGGTGATCCGGCCGTGCGGGCGGAAGGGGGTGCGCAGTGCGGCCAGCCCCTCGACGGTGCTGTCCGGCCGGGGCTGCTCGTCCGCGGTGGCCAGGCCCCAGCCCGCTTCGGCGGTGCGAACGGCGACCTCGACCAGGTCGCCCTGGATCCGGCCCTCGGCCAGCGCCTTGGCGTACTTGTGCTGGCTGGCCACCGCGTAGGCGTCGGCGCGCTCCTTGGTCAGGTGGGGGTAGCGGTCGTGCAGGTTCTCCGCCGTGGCGCCCATGACGAGGGCGGAGACGTCGACCAGCTTCTCGGCGAGGTAGCGGGGGTTGGGGTCCATGACCTCGCCGAGCGGGTGGTGGCCCATGTGCTCGACGCCGCCGGCGACCACGACGTCGTAGGCACCGAA
>JAWWOL010000471.1:0-10639 GCA_033851695.1 Frankiales bacterium | reverse complement strand
TCGCCTCCCTGGTGGTCGATGTCGCCCATCGATTTGGCATGGCCGTGACCGCGGAGGGCGTCGAGACACCGGGCGCGCTCGCTCTGCTGTCGTCGATCGGCGTCGACATCGCCCAGGGCTACCACGTTGCGCGCCCGTGCTCGCCCGACGACCTGACCGTGTGGCTCGACAACCGCCACCCCTGACCCCCCGACCCTCGCGCCAGGTGGCGAGAACCGGGCGACGATCTTCACGCACAGCGCCGTACCCGCGCTCAACGAGCTCTTGCTGCCGTTCCTGAGCCTGGTCAGCGATGCGGAGCTGCACCGCAACCCCACCGTCAAGGCGGAGAGCGAGGCCACCGGCAGACCACCGACCGGCCTCATGCTGACCTACCCGGTCCACCAGGCCGCCGACATCCTGTTCTGCCAGGCCAACCTGGTCCCCGTCGGCCTCGACCAGCTGCCGCATCTCGAGACCACCCGGCTGATCGCCCGGCGCTTCAACGAGCGGTACGGCAGCGAGTCGCCGCTGTTCCCCGAACCCGACGCGCTGCTCACCGACACGCCGATGCTGGCCGGACTGGACGGTCAGAAGATGAGCAAGACCCGCGGCAACGGCATTGCCCTTCAGGCAACCGACGATCAAACCGCGTCGATGATCCGGCGCGCACCCACCGACAGCGAGCGGCGGATCACCTATGACCCGGTCGCCCGCCCCGCCGTCGCCAACCTCCTGGACCTGCTCGCCGCCACCACCGGGAAGGATCCCCGCCAGCTGGCCGACGAGATCGGGGACGACGGAGCCGGACGCCTCAAACAGCTGCTCACCGAGGCGGTCAACGAGCTGCTCCGCCCGCTGAGGCGACGCCGCACCGGCATCGCCGGCGACCTCTCCTACCTCGACACCGTCGTCGACGCCGGCAACGACCGGGCACGCCAGCTCGCCGACAACACCCTCAGCACCGTGCACGACCTTCTCGGCATGACGTACGCCAACCGGAGGGCAGCACATCCGCCCGGCGCCCGGCAATCGGAGCGGCGGCTGGCTTGACTAGTCGTCGAGCAGTGCCGAGAGCCGCTTCGGCGCGATCAGCCGATAGCTCGTCACCACCAGCTCCCTCACCTCGTCCCAGTCCGGCCGGGTTGCCTCACCCAGGCCCTGCAGGCGCAGCCCCACCCACCCCTTCGTCCCGACGTAGGGCGGGACGAAGAACCGCAGGTCGGCCAGCAGCGACAACCGCTCGTCCGGATCGGCCTTGAGGGTCACCTGGGTCTCGCGGGGAAACGCGAAGATCTTGTTACGGACCCGCATGGTCGGCTCGCCCCAGGTCTCGCGCTCCTCGGCCTCGGGCAGCGCGAGGCAGATCTGCCGCAGCCGCTCGAGGTTGCGCATGATCGCCGGCTCAGACGACCCGGGTCAGCCGGTGCTCCGGGGGCCCGTCGGCCGCGCGCCGGTAGGGCTCGAGCTCACCGTCCCACGCCGAGCCCAGCAGCCCGCTGAGCGAGCGCATCAGCTCGCGCAGGTCACCGCCACCCTCGCCGACCGTGGCCCGTAGCCGGTCCTCGCGGACCATGATGTCGCCGTTGGCGCTGGTGGTCGCGTGGAACAGGCCCAGCGCGGGCGTGAAGCTGTAGCGCTCACCGTCGCAGCCGGGGCTCGGCTCCTCGGTGACGTCGAAGCGGAGCATCGCCCAGCCCTTGAGGACCGTGGCGAGCCGGCCGGAAGCCCCCACCGGGCCCTGCCACTGGCCCTCGGTGCGCAGCATGCCCAGAGCCATGGACTGGGGCCGCCAGGTCAGCGTGACCGCCGTCCCCAGCTCATGGGCCAGCGCCCACTCCACATGCGGGCACAGCGCAGGTGGGCAGGAATAGATGTGCAGCGTGCCGCGCACGGACACAGTGACCTCCATCTCGCGAGGGGCGCCTTCCCCGACGACCTCACCGAGCTGAGCGGCCGCGACCTGTCACGCGAACACCTGGTGCGGCTGATTCTGCCTGATCTCTGCGCGGCCGACCAGCAACCCCGGCGGCGTGTCGGTCGCGGCGGTCACCCGGCGGGTGGTGCGTCGAGCTCCTCGCCGACCCGGAGCAGGCCCGGGCGTACCTCCGACTCGACGTAGCCGAGCGAGCGCTCGAGCTCCTCGTCGGCCAGTGCGCCGCTGCTGCCGAGCTCGTAGGCCCCGGACCTGGCCAGTCGCCGCTCGACGGCGCGGACCGACGTGAACAGCTCGCGGCGCAGCTGGCGGTGCTTGTCCGCGAGCTGGGGGTGCGGGGTCCGCTCGACGGCGTCAGCGGCCTCGTCGACGTGCCTGGCGAGCGGCTCGGTGCTGAGCAGGTCCTCGTCGGCCAGGCGGAGCTGGCGCCGGGTGTAGGCCCGGGCCCAGCCACCCCGCGACCTGATCAGCACGAGCAGCGGCCGCCGCCACAGCGCAGGACGGTCAGCCCGCACGCCCGCCTCCTTGCCCTTGTCCGGCCCAACCGGCCACCGCTCACCTTGCCAGACCCTGCTGCCGTCGTCACAGAACCGTACCGGCGCGCCGGGTGCCGAATCCGCTCCGGGTCCAGGACTCAGCCGAGCCCCAGCGTGCGCAGGACCGCCCGGGCCCTTGCGCTCGGCCCGGAGCCCTCGGCGGCCCGCGCCCGGAAGCCCATCAGGTCGCCCAGCGGGCTGCGGCTGTCCTGCTCCGAGGAGGCGATGTCCGCCGATGCCGGCCCGGCGGGGTCGGCCAGGTCGCAGAGCAGCGACAGCGGTACGCGGTCGGCCAGCAGTCCCATCACGTATCGGCTGGCAGCGGTCGGTGCCGGGACGACCACAACGGTCAGGTCCCGCACGACGGCGAGATCGGCCACCGGCGCCGCGGCCACGACGTTGATCATCGGGAGGGAACGGAGGTCGGTCACGGGGCGCTCCTGGCTCGTGGGGGTCTGAGGAGATCCTGCGGTGACTTACACACCTGTGATTCGGCTCTTCGGCCCAGATCCTTGAGCACTTTTCCGCACCTAATTTCACGGGTGTGATTCACCCGTACGGCTCAGCAGCCGCGGGGCCTCACAGGTGGGCCGCCGAGGCGCCGGCGGGCGGCTTGGGCAACACCTCGAGGCAGGCCGAAGGATCGGCCTGGTAGCGCCGGATCAGCTCGCGGGTCGCGGCGTCGAGCAGCTGGTGCAGGCTGGAGCGGTAGGTCGAGAGCTGCGCCTCCGCCTCGGCGAGCCCGCCCACCACGGCAGCGTCCGCGACGCCGTTCTCTCCAGCGCCCAGTGGGTGGGACCACAGGGCGGCCAGCTCCGGCAGCTCGGGCAGCGGCTGGCCGACCTCGGTGGCGACGAGGGCAATCCGCTGCTGCCGGGCCACGCCGTCGCCCAGGGCGGCCGCAATCTGCTGAGCCGACATCGGACCGCTCTGCAGCTTGCCGGCAGCCACCATGTCCAGCCGGGCCTGGAGCAACCGGCGCCAGTACGAGACCCGGTCCTCCTCCTCGCGCAGCTGGAGCCGGTACTGCCGCAGCGCGGCAAGGCTCAGCTCGGAGAGTCGCGCGGTCTTTACGGCAGCCATGGTCATGCAGGTCAACCCTCGACGGTCACGTCTGGCCGCTCCCCCATCGGTCGCGACTGCCCCAAAGATCGCCATCTGACAAGCGCCGCTGATGCGCCGACCGGCGTAGCGGCCGACGGTCACTCGTGTGGTCCGGACAGTCAGTCCCTGGCGCTGCGACCGCCGCCGGAACGCGGGGCCCTGGCCGCCCCACCCGCAGCCTCTGGAGCCACCGTACGAGTCCTGGCGGGCTTGGCGGCCCGTGGCTCGGCGGGGTGCACTCCCGCGTCCGGTGCTTTGCGGAGAACGGTGCGTCGCGATTTGGCGGCTGCCACCTCAGGCCTCCCGGTCGGGGCTGGAGCTGCGGATGGGCTTGAGCAGGCGCTCGAGGAAGTCGGCGAAGATGTCCGAGAGCTCGACCGCCGCGGGGGTGCGCCACGCCTGTACCGGCAGGAACGCACCCTGGGCCTGGTAGGCGATCGCCCGGTCAGGGACCGCCGGCGCCCAGACCAGCTCGGGGTAGGCCGCGTCGAGCTCCTCGCGCCTGAACTGGTGCTCGGTGGTGTGCCGAACCTTGTTGACCACGATGCCGGCGATCTTGAGCCGCTTGTTGTAGTTGCGCCGGACCACCTTGATCGCGTCCAGCATCTTCTCGGCCCCGACCAGCGCGAACAACGTCGGCTCGACGACGATCAGCGCCCGCTGGCCGGCCGCCAGCGCCGCCACCGCCAGCGCGCCGAGCGTCGGGGGGCTGTCGATGAGCACGATGTCGTAGCCGGCCAGACCCTCCATGGACCGGGCCAGCGCGGTCTCGATGCCGGGGCCGTCGCCGTTGCGGTGCTCGAGCGCCAGCTCGGCCGGCACGACATCGACACCTGGGCCCCAGCTGCTCTGCTGGATCGCGTCGATCAGGACGCCGCTGCGGCCGTCGGCGAGCACGTCGTTCGAGGTGAAGTCAGCGCGGTCCGCGCCGAGGACGAGGCTGGCGTTGGCCTGCGGGTCGAGGTCGACCACCAGCGCCTTGCGTCCGCTGGCCTGCGCCGCTCCGGCCAGCCCGAGCACCATGCTGGTCTTGCCGACACCACCCTTGAGACTGACCACGGTCGTCACGATCATGCGGGCATCGTATGCGTTCGGCCGACCGGTCGTCCGCCTCGGCCGCCGCCCTGGGGAGCGGTCAGGCGCTGGTCGCGCCTGTCGCGCTGCCGGCCAGCCACTGGGCCCAGCTGAGGTTCCAGTCCATCATTCCCGGGTCGGTCAGCTTGGGCCCGACCACCGCGTTGACCACGTTGACCACGTCACCGACCTGGCTCAGGTTGTAGAACGCCTGGGCCTGCGCAGGCGCGAGGTTGACGCAGCCGTGGCTGACGGCCCGCAAACCCTGGTCCTTGGTCGACCAGGGCGCGTCGTGGACGAACGCGCCGCCGTTGGAGATCCGGACGTCCCACAGCACCGTCTCGTAGTAGGCGGCCGGGTTCTTCGTGGTCGTCCCCGGGAGGAACTTCGGGATCCCGACCGTGCTGGAGTCCATGATGATGCTCGGCGTCTTCATGAGCACGGTGTGAACGCCGCCGAGCGTGGGATATTGCGGCCGCCCGGTGCTCACCTTGTAAACGCCGGTGACCTTGCCGTTGACGGTCACCGTCATGCGCTGCGTCTTGACGTCGACCGTGCTGACGTGCGAGTCGCCGACCCTGAAGCTGAGGTCGGCCTGGTTGGTCCCCCACCCGCCGGACGCCATGTGCACGGCGGTGAGGTCACGGTGCAGCGTGATCGTGGTGTGGGCCGGCCAGTAGCTCTGCGGCCGGAAGTGCACCTCAGTCGAGGAGAACCAGTGCCACGCCCCGGTGACCGGGGTCGACGTGTGCAGCACCAGCGCCTTCTCCACCGCCGCCCGGTCAGCGTCCGCCACCGGCGACGTGAACTTCACCGTGATCGGGAAGGAAACACCGACCGCCGTGCCGCTCTGGAGCGTCACCCGCGTGGCGATGCTGTAGCTGGGCGCGGCGGTCTTGACGGTCAGCGTGTGGTAGGCCTGGACCCCGTCAACGCCTCGTACGTAGGCCTGGATCTGGTAGGACCGCAGCGGGATCAGCGACGTCGTGCTGGCCCAGGTGGTGCCGGTGATGGTGCCGTCGATCTTGGCTCCGGTGTTGTCGCTGGCCGTGACGGCGAGCAGGGTGCCGTGGCTGACGTGGAAGCTGAGCGGCTTGCTCCAGGACTGGACGCCCTTGGTCAGCCCGTCGAGGGCGACCTTGACCTTGGGGATCGGCGGCGTCGTCGTGACGGCGGCAGGGGTGCTGGACTGACCGGGGGCGGCAGTGCCGGTGGCCTGATCCTTGGTGCGGGTCTGGGTGAACGCCGTCACGGCCAACGCGAGCGCTACGGCGGCAACCAGCGCGATCACGGCCGCCAGCAGGCCCCCGCGGTGCCGGCTTGTCGCTGATGCTGCCATCGCTGTCTCTCCCGCAGTTTTTCGCGCCGCTGACCGGATGGTCGACCTTGACCATCTCGGTCGCGGACGGCTCCTGGTAAAGGAGCCGCGTCCCAATCTTCCCTTGGTGTCACTGTTTCGGACAGGCCGGTGGCTGTGTTACCGGCCACGATCGGACAACGGTTCTCTTCTGAGACGTATGGCTGGCCACTCCGGTTCGGATGGAGCGGGTCGACCCGCGGGAGCGACCGGGGCAGCTGCCCCCCACGGCCGGGCCGCAGCGCCCTGGGGCGCCGGTAGCCTCGAGGGCGTGAGCCAGCCGACCGACGCACGCCCGACGCTGCTCGCCGTCGCCCACGGGACCCAGGACGAGCGGGGACGGGCGACGGTGGCCGAGCTGGTCGACCTGGTGGCCTCGATGCGACCAGGGCTCGACGTGCAGCTCAGCTGGCTCGACCACGCCTCCCCCCGGGTACGGGACCTGGCGGCCAAGGCGGAGCGCCCGCTGGTCGCCGTACCCCTGCTGCTCTCCACCGGCTACCACGTGCGCCATGACATCCCGCAGGCAGTCTCCGTCGCCCCCGTACGGGTGATGATCGCCCGCCGCCTGGGCCCGCACCCGCTGCTCGTGGATGCGCTGGTCGACCGGCTGGCCGAGGCCGGCTGGTCGGGCGGCCCGGGCCGGCTGGTCCTGGTCGCCGCCGGTTCCTCGCACGCCGCGGCAAAGCGTGACGTCGACGACCTCGCCGCCCTGGTGTCCGAACGGCTGGGCCGGCCGGTCGCCATCGGGTTCGCCGCCGCCGAGCCGGCGATCCGCACGGTCGTCGACAATCTCCGCGCCGATGGGCAAGGGCCGGTGGTGGTGGCCAACTACCTGCTCAGCCCCGGCCAGTTCGCCGACAAGGTCGCCGCCTGCACCGCCGACGTGGTGCCCGCGCCGATCGGTGCCCACCCGGCGGTGGCCAGGCTGGTGCTCGAGCGCTACGACGCCGCGGTCGACCTCGAGGTATCCATACCCTGACCGTTTGGTAAGCCTTTGGGCGGAACAGCCCCCGTACGGTCTGTGGTGAAGGCCAACTCATCCCCGTACGACCGTCGGAGGTTGTCGCATGTCCGCATGGGTTTCCGGTTACCGTGAGGTCCGACGTGACAGCCGCGGCGGCTCCTCTCACCGCCTGCTGTCGACGACGGCGATCATCGTCCTGCTGATCTTCGGGGCCAGCCAGCTGCACAACCTGCTGCCCTCGATCCACAACCCGTTCTCGACCACGACCACCGACCGCAGCGGGCCGGTGCTGCTCAAGTCGCTGACCGACCTGCACACCTACGACGCCGCCCAGGCCAACCTGCAGGTGGTCGTGGACCTCAAGGACCAGACGGCGTACGTGCCCTCCTTCCTCAAGGGCAAGGAGACGCTGTTCGTCGCGGCAGGGTCGGTCCAGGCCGGCGTGGACTTCTCCGCCCTGGACACCAGCAGCATGGTGATCGGCAAGGACCACCACACCATTGCGATCACGCTGCCACACGCCCGGCTCGGCGAGACGACCGTCGACCCCGACCAGAGCTATGTCGCTAGCCAGCAGAGCGGGGTGCTCGACCACCTCAGCCAAGTCTTCAGCTCCGGTGGGTCCGACGCCAAGCTCTATCAGACGGCGAAGGCCAAGATCGCTGCCCAGGCCGCCGGCGACCCGTCCATCATCCAGCGGGCCGAGGACAACACCCGCTCGATGCTGGGCACCCTGCTCGCGTCCCTCGGCTACACCCAGGTGACGGTCACCTTCCTCGCATGACCTGCCGACGACCCGGCCGATGAAACCCCTCGACACCGGTCAGCAGGCAGAGCTCGACCGCCTGCTCGCGGGCAACTCCTGGACCGCGGATGTTCAGAGTGACGCGGGCGGCACGGTGATGCCTGCGGCGAGGTCGGTGGCGTCCGGCGCCACCACGACGAGCCGCTGCGTGGCTCGGGTCAGCGCGACGTAGAGGCGCCGCACCCCGGTCGTGGCCTCGGCCGCCAGCGCGCCCGGCGACACGACGACGACGCCGTCGAACTCGAGGCCCTTTGCCTCGAGGCTGCTCACGCAGCGCACCCGGGCCGGGTTGAGCGGCACGACGAGCCCAGCCAGCCTCGGTGTCGCGGCGACCGGGCCGACGACTCCGACGGTGCCCTCCACGGCCGACAGCAACGACTCGACTGCGCGGACGAGGGCACCGTCGAGATCGCCTGCAGCGTCGATGATCTCGGGCTGGCGACCCGTCGAGCGGACGGCGTTGGCTCCGTGGTGCTGGGGCTCGATCCGGCGCAGGACGGCGTCGGCCAGGGTCACCACCTCGGCCGGCGTGCGGTAGTTGGTGTCGAACAGGAACCGCTTCTCGGCCTTGCCACCGGTCGCCGCGCGGCGGGCCTCCTCGGCCTCCGCCCGGTCGTCCCAGCTGCGCTGTGCCGGATCGCCGACGATCGTCCAGGTGGCCCGCCGGCCGCGCCGGCCGAGCGCCCGCCACTGCATCGGTGTGATGTCCTGGGCCTCGTCGACGATGACGTGCGCGTAGCCGGAGTAGTCGTCCTCGCGGGCCGCGACGTTGCGCCGGTTGCGGTCGGCGAACGTGGTGAGCTCCTCGTAGCCGGCGTCGGCCAGCTCGTCGTCCTCGCGGATGCGCGGCGCCGCCAGGTCCCCGACGAGGAAGCGCAGCTCGTCGGCGAGCGCGACGTCGTGGGTCGACCAGCCCGGCCGGGACCACGACTCGAGCAGCAGCCGGCGCTCGCGTTCGTTCAACGTCGTACGCGTGGCGGTCTCCAGCACCCGCCGGTCGCGCAGCCGCTCGAGGATGTCGACCGGCTTCTGCTGCGGCCACACGGCGTCGACGAAGTCGAGGAAACCGTCATCGGCGAGCAGGTCCTCGACGTCCACCGGCCGCTGCTGCGGCAGCGGCGAGGCGTCCGGCTCGCCGTCGTCCAGCGACAGCTGGCCCAGCTCCTCGGGGTCCGGCTGGTGCCGGCGGTACTCGCGGAGCACCATCCGGGCGACAGCGCGGACCATCTTGTCGTAGCTGCCGCCGGAACGGGCGGCGTTGCCGGCGACCTCGTGCTTGACCCGGTCGAGGGCACGCCGGTCGACCATGACGGTCGCCGTCAGCGCCGGGCAGTAGAAGCGCGGCGGCGCCGGCGGAAGCGCGGCCACCATCGCGTCGCGCAGGATCGGCACCATCCGGTCGGAACCCTTGACCTCGGCAGCGACGTCGTCGTAGCGGGCGCCGCTGATGCCCTCGGCCAGCTCGCCGACCGACAGCAGCGCGGCAGTGGTCTCGCCGAGGGAGGGCAGCACCCGCTCGATGTAGCGGCTGAACACCGCCGTCGGGCCGACCACGAGGACGCCGGAGGACCGGTAGCGCTCCCGGTTGGCGTGCAGGAGATAGGCCGCACGGTGCAGGGCGACGACCGTCTTGCCCGTACCAGGGCCGCCGTCGATCAGAACGACACCCGTGGCGGGATAGCGGATCGCCTCGTCCTGCTCACGCTGGATGGTGGCGACGATGTCGTGCATGTGGTCGTCGCGGGACCTGCGCAGCGCCGCCATCAGCGCGCCGCCGCCGATGGTGGGCAGGGACAGCCGCTCAGCGGCATCGGCGTCGAGCACCTCGTCGTCCACGTCGAGCACGCGGTCGCCCCGGGAGGTGATGACCCGGCGGCGCGCGATGCCGTCCGGACGGCGCTCGGTGGCGGAGTAGAAGGCTGCGGCCGCCGGCGCCCGCCAGTCGACCACGAGCACGTCGCTGTTGGCGGTGCGCACGCCGATGCGGCCGACCCGCAGCCGCTCCCCCTCCGCCGTGTCCAGCCGGCCGAAGACCAAGCCGTCCGACTGCAGCTCGAGGACGCGCAGCCGCTCGCCGATGCTGTTGACCATCACGTCGCGCTCGTAGACCGACCCGGCGTGGTCCTTGTCGATCGTGACCAGCTGCTCGTCCCGTACGACGGTCGCCTCCCGACGCAGCTCGTCGACCCGCGCGGTCACGACGTCGACATGGGCCTGCTCGACGGCGATCTCGCGGTCGCGTTCGGTCGGCGCCGACAAGGTGGCGCCGGGCGCGTTGTCGTGCTGCGCGTCTCCGGGGACCATGCACACCCTTCCGGCGGTGTTCTCGGCGTCAGCGCCGCGTCCCTGCGGGACAGGCCAACTAGCCTCCCAGGTGTGGGCGGCTTCGGCGAACCGGACACTCGAAGGCTGGGCGCTAGGCTGTCGCCTCGACAGACCATGGGGCGGTAGCTCAGCCGGTCAGAGCACGGGACTCATAATCCCTCGGTCGTGGGTTCGAGCCCCACCCGCCCCACCTTCCGATCCGCAGCACGGCGCGGTCAGGGCTTGGCGGCGATGACGTAGCGGAAGACGTTGTCCTGGCGCAGCTCCCCGTCGGGCTTGCGGTCGGCCTCGAGCACTTCTGTCATGGTTGCCCGTACGGCCTCCGCGCCGGCCAGGTCGATGATCTTCTGCAGCGGACCGGCGGAGGTGTGCGACAGCCACGCGTGGTCCAGGTCGCGGAAGGTGAACGAGCACGGCACTTCGCCGCCTCCGCTGATCTCCAGGCCTGCCTTCTCGAGCAGGTCCTCGACGACACCCGGATCGCTGCAGCCCAGGGGTGCCGGAGCGCCGGGGGCCGGGGGGGACAGCGACCGCAGCCGGGCGAAGAGGCCCTCGG
>JAWWOL010000450.1:0-2804 GCA_033851695.1 Frankiales bacterium | reverse complement strand
GCTCCGGTGGCAGCGGATTCATCCTGGTCGTGCTGTTCGGGCTGGTGCTGTTCTTCCTCTTCCGGCGCAGCCAGCGCAACGCCCGCAACCGTGCCGCCGGCGTGCCGGGCATCGTGGTCGGCAGCCGCGTGATCACCACCTCCGGCATCTACGCGACGGTGGTCGCCGTCGATGACGCGACCTACGACCTCGAGGTCGACGACGACGTCATCATCAAGTTTGCCAAGGCTGCGGTCACCCGGCTGGCGCCGGACGTGGACGCGGAGGAGGCGGGCTCGGAGGACACAGCCGAGCATGATCACGGCTCCGACGCCGACCATGACCATGACGACGCGGCTGCGCCTTCGGTGCTCCTCGACAAGCCGCAACGCGAGGACCCGGCGCGGTCCTCGTCCGAAAGCTGACAAACCGCAATACTCGTTCGGCACCGAAACGCAGCACAACCCGAGGCTGGGCACTTGCCCGGCTGTCGATCGCCGTCCGCGGCGTGAACCGAGGAGTGGTCCGTGGCTTCCAGGACACCGCAGCCCTGGCGGTGGCTCGCTGCCTGCTTTACGGTGATCGCCCTGCTCTACGTGGGCGTCGCCACCAGCGGGAGCTGGACCCCCAAGCTCGGTCTCGACCTCGAGGGCGGCGCCACGGCCATCCTCAAGCCGTCGCTGCCGCACGGCCAGAAGGTCACCCAGGCTCAGCTCGACCAGGCTGTCTCGGTGATTCAGACCCGGGTCAACGGCATCGGCGTGTCCGAGGCCCAGGTCTCCGTCGTCGGCGGCAACATCGAGGTCGACGTCCCGGGCAAGAGCAACAACAACCTGATCAACCTGATCGGCACCACGGCCCAGCTGCGGTTCCGGCAGGTGCTGACCACGATCCCGGTGAGCGCCACACCGTCGCCCTCGGCCAGCGCCACTCCGACCGGTACGGCCACTCCGACCGGTACGGCCACGCCGAGCGGGACCGCAACTCCGCCCGGCAGCGCGACTGCTGCGCCCACCACGTCCGCCGGCACGACCACCAAGGCGCCCGCCAAGACGACCTCCCCGGCGCCCGTGGTCCAGCCCAGCCCCACCAGCAACGGGCGGGCACTCTCCGACGCGCTCACCGCGGCCGGGGCGACGTCCGCCGCACCCACGCCCGCTGCGCCGACGACACCTGTTGCCGGGTCCGTGGCGCCCAGCGCGGCCGCCGCCAGCGGCGCTCCGGCCAGCGGGGCGCCGGCCTCGGCGACGCCGGCCCAGCCGACCGGGCCGTGCCCGACGATCAACACCTCCACCAACTTCCCGACCGGCTGCACCACCGGCGGCCAGATCGACAAGCAGGTTGCGGCTCTCGGCAACTGCACCCCGGACAAGATCAACGCCGTCGAGGCGCTTCAGCTCGACGACCCGACCCAGCCGCTCGCGGCCTGCGCCCGGGACGGCAGCCAGATCTACATTCTGGCGCCGTCGTACATGAGCGGTAAGGACGTCAAGAACGCGTCCTCCGTGGACGACGCGACCCAGGGCTGGCTGGTCCAGCTCAACTTCACCGGTGCCGGCGCTGACCACTTCGGCAAGCTGACCACCGCCGTCACCTCCTTGACGTCGCCGCTGAACCAGGTCG
This sequence comes from Frankiales bacterium, assembly GCA_033851695.1. Classification (GTDB taxonomy): domain Bacteria; phylum Actinomycetota; class Actinomycetes; order JAWWOL01; family JAWWOL01; genus JAWWOL01. The sequence goes on along the minus strand of JAWWOL010000450.1, from coordinate 1,202 downwards.
CGGTCGTCCTGGACGGCGTGGTCGAGTCCGCACCCGTGATCCAGCAGGCCATCACCGGAGGCAGCGCCCAGATCACCGGCGGGACCGGCGGCTTCACCCAGGCCGACACCGACGCCTTGGCCCAGGTGCTCAACTTCGGCTCCCTCGACGTGACGCTCACCAAGGAGACGGTCGAGGAGATCTCGCCGACCCTCGGCTCCGACCAGCTCCGGGGCGGCCTGATCGCCGGTGGCATCGGACTCGGCCTGGTGGTGCTGTACTCGCTGCTCTACTACCGCGGCCTCGGCCTGGTGACGGTCGCCTCGCTGCTGGTCTCGGCGCTCACCACCTACGCATCGGTCACCTACCTCGGCGGTCAGATCGGCTACCGGCTCTCGCTGGCCGGCATCGCCGGTTTCATCGTGGCGGTCGGTATCACCGCGGACTCGTTCGTCGTCTACTTCGAGCGACTACGTGACGAAGTCAGGGAGGGCCGCACCTTACGCAGCGGTGCCGAACGGGCCTGGGTCCGCGCCCGGCGGACGATCATCTCCGCCGACACGGTGTCCCTGCTCGCCGCGGCGATCCTCTACTGGCTCAGCGTCGGCAACGTCCGGGGCTTCGCCTTCACCCTCGGCCTGTCCACGATCACCGACCTGTTCGTGGTCTTCTTCTTCACCAAGCCGCTGATCTCCGTGCTCGCCAAGACCAAGTTGTACGGTTCGGGTGGGAAGTTCTCCGGGCTCGGCCGGCAACGCGTCCTCGGCACGGCCAACCCCGCCGGCGCTGCCCGTCCCGCACCGAAGGAGGCGTGACGATGGCCCGCGGAGGATTGCGCAACGTCGCCCACCGGCTCTACGCCGGCGACATCTCGTACGACTTCATCGGCCGCCGCCGGTGGTGGTACCTCCTGTCCGGCATCGTCATGCTGGTCAGCTTGGGCAGCCTGCTCATCATCGGGATCAAGCCGTCCATCGACTTCAAGGGCGGCACCCAGTTCGACCTGCCAGGGGTCACCAGCATCACCCAGACGCAGGCCGCCATGGCGCGCGCGGGCTTCACCGGCGACAACGTGGTGGTGCAGAACATCGGCTCCGGCTCGAGCAAGCACATCCGGATCACCACCGGGATCCTGACCAACGGCTCCGACAAGGGCTCCTCCTCCCAGGTCAACCAGGTGGAGACGGAGCTCTCGAAGACCTTCAACAACCCGACGTCCAAGA
>JAWWOL010000426.1:0-6011 GCA_033851695.1 Frankiales bacterium | reverse complement strand
TTGAGCACCAGCATGACCGCGCCGGCCACGGCGACGACGGCGTACGCGGCGCCGATGCGCCCCCAGTTGAAGTCCTCGAGGATCAGCGAGCGCATGCCCTCCATGACGTAGGTCACCGGGTTGTACGTGGCGGCGACCTCCATCGCGTGCGTGAGCATGTTGCGCGGCACGAAGTTGGGGGTCAGGAACAGCAGCGGGAAGAAGATCAGGCCGCCGGAGTTGGTGGCCGCCGCGCTGCGGGTCTTGAGCGCGATCAGCTGCATGAACCCGGAGTAGACGACCCCCCAGGACGACGCCAGCAGGATCAGGAGCAGGAACCCCAGCACGTTGCTCGCGATCCGGATGCCGAACGGCAGGGAGAGCAGCACGAGCAGGCTGGCGATCCCGAAGCCCTTGACCGCCTCGGCCACCAGCCGGCCGAGCACGATCGCCGTGCGGGTCACGGGCGTGGCCCGCAGCTTGTCGAAGTAGCCGCCCTCGATGTCCTCGACCAGGAACAACGCGGCGCTGCCGAACGAGGCGGCGAGCAGCAACGAGCTCGGCAGCGTGAAAGCCGCGTAGCTCTGCCCGTGCAGGAAGCCGGTCGACGCGGACGGGAAGATCTTGCCCGCCTGGCCGACGTTGACCACCAGGAAGAACATCGGGATGAACAGCGTCGGCAGCAGCGCCTCGGGGGTGCGCCGCATCTCCTTCAGCCCACGCGCGCCGAGGACCATGGTGTAGGTCATGCCGACACCCCCCGCACGTCGCCGGCGACCCGCGTCCGGCCGGTCGCATCCAGGAAGACGTCGTCGAGGGTGGGCTCCGACGGCAGGTCGAGCCGCTCGCGCAGCTCGTTCTTGAGCGACTCCGGTGTGCCCTCGCGCACGATCACCCCCCCGTCGATGATGGCCAACCGGTCGCAGAGCTGATCGGCCTCCTCGAGATATTGGGTCGTGAGGAAGACGGTGGTGCCGCGCTGGTTGATCCGGCGGACCTCGTCCCAGACGGTCAGCCGGCTCGCCGGGTCGAGACCGGTCGTGGGCTCATCCAGGAACAGCACCTCGGGCTCGTGCACCAACGCGGAGGCCAGGTCGAGCCGGCGCTTCATGCCGCCGGAGTAACCCTTGATCCGCCGGTCGGCGGCCTCGTTGAGCTCGACCAGGGTGAGCAGCTCCTCGGCCCGTTCCTCAGCCCGCTGCCGGGTGAAGTCGAACAACCTGCCCTGCAGCACCAGGAGCTCACGGCCGGTCTGACGTACGTCGAGGCCGGCCTCCTGCAGGGCCACCCCCATGCACCTGCGCGCAGCGTCGGGGTCGGCGGCGACATCGACACCGGCGACCCGCGCCGTGCCGGAGGTGATCGAGAGCAGGGTGGTCAGCATCTTGACGGTGGTCGACTTGCCGGCGCCGTTGGGGCCGAGGAAGCCGAAGACCTCACCGGCCTCGACGCGGAGATCGACCCCGCGGACGGCATCGACCACGCCGCTGCGGCCGCCGTACTGCTTGACCAGCCCTATGGCCTCGACGGCCAACTCTCTGCCGGCAACCTGCTGCATCAACGCGCTCCTGTCGTGGGCCGACGATCATTGTGTCCACCCGTACGACGCGCGGCGAGCGCATTCCTCATCGGTCGGCAGCGAACCGAAGTGACTTCGTGCCGCAGGAGCAGGTCAGCTGGCGTGCGGCAGGCGCGATCGCACCTGATCGGCGCCCTGGCGCAGGTCGAAGCAGACCTGCTGGAGACGGTCCCGCCTGGCCTTGATCGACATCGGCCGGCCGGCCCACCTGGCGACCGCGCGGCGCTCGGGCTCCTCGAGCTCGGACCACGTCCGTGCGGCAGCGTCGTCGTCGGCGAGGACGGGCTCGAGCGCGTACATGCCGCGGGTCACTGAGTAAGGCTTCCGTACGAGCCGCATAGGCATCCTTGTCGTCACTCGTCGAACAACACATCCGTTCGACCGATTCATCGCAGGATGCGCTGCCCTGTTACCCACCCTACGAAACGGACGTGTCGCGGCTGTGTCCGGGTCATGACATTGCCTGGGACATTCTCCTGGTGGAGAAGGGGCTCGCGGCCTCCTGGCGGAGAAGGGGCTCGCGGCCCGGTCCGTCAGCCTCAGCCGCGGTAGATGCTGACCAGCGGGCAGGTGAACGGGTCCCGCGCCCGCAGGCCGACGGCGTTGAGGTAGCGGATCACGATCCCGTACGAGGTCAGCAGCGGCACCTGGGTGTACACGACACCCTGCTTCTCGCAGAACGAGCGGACGATGGGCTGGGCGCGGCGCAGGTTGGGTCGCGGCATGTTCGGGAAGAGGTGGTGCTCGATCTGGTAGTTGAGCCCGCCCATCGCGAAGTCGGTGACCGGCCCCGGGTTGATGTTGCGTGACATCAGCACCTGCCGGCGCATGAAGTCCACCTTCGCCGTCTTGGGGACGATCGGCATGCCCTTGTGGTTCGGCGCGAACGAGCCACCGAGGAACAGCCCGAACAACCCCATCTGCACGCCGAGGAAGGCTGCAGCCTTGCTCACCGGGAGGAAGTACAGCAGGACGGCGACGTAGCCGGCCAGGCGGAGGGCGACCAGGGCGAGCTCGACCTTGCGGCCGTGGCCCCTCTTCAGCGGGTCACGCTTGCTCAGGCTCACCAGGCTGGCCACGTGCAGGTTGAGGCCCTCCAGGAGCAGCAGTGGGAAGAACAGGTAGCCCTGGTACCGGGCGAACACCGCGCCGATGCCGGTCCGCTTCGCGGCGATGTCCGGGGTGAAGGCGAGCGCGCCCGGCGCGATGTCGGGGTCCCTGCCCTCCTGGTTGGGGGCGCCGTGGTGGCGGTTGTGCTTGCTCGCCCACCACGAGTAGGACAGGCCCGCGAAGGCGCCCGACAGGATGCGGGCGACCCATTCGTTCCAGTGGTGGGAGGCGAAGATCTGCCGATGCGCGCCGTCGTGGCCGAGGAAGCCGAACTGCGTCACGACCACCGCGAGCAGGCCGGCCGGGATCAGCTGGAACCAGGTGTTGCCCAGGACGGCGAAGACCACCCAGATCGCGACGAAGACGCTGACCAGGCCGATGATCCGGCTCCAGTAGTAGGCGTACCGGCGCTTGAGCAGCCCGGCAGCCTGAATCTGCTTGGACAGTTCCGCATAGTCGGTGACAGCATGAGCCCGAGCAGACAGCACTGCAGACGTCAAGAGACGCGCCTTCCTCCGTGCACCCACGTCAGGGCGAGTGGGTGGATCTGACCGCCGGGGGATGGCGACGACCCTCACTGTAGGCCCCGCGCGGCGGCACGGGGACAGGTCCTCAGAGGATTGCCAATAACTGTCTCGGCGCCTTTGCGCCAAGGTGAAGGCGCAGGAGTTCGACCGCTGAACGGTTGCGGCGAAAGATTCGTGCCCAGGTTCGTCGCTTTATGCTCCCCTGTCGAGAACCGGGAAAGTAAAGTTCCCCGACATGGTCGTGTCGGGCTGGCTGGAGACGCCGAGAACGGTCTCCCTGCGCCGCTCCCGCGCGAGCGTCAGCCAGGCCGAGACCCTCTGGACGGTGGCCTCCCGCGAGGAAGCGGTTCTGCTGTCCCCCTTCACCGCGATGGTCGTTCCCTTTCCCGAGCCGGGACGCCGGCTCGCGTGTCTGATCGACGAGTGGGAGGGGCGGAGCCGGGTCCGGGTGGTGGAGCGGCTGAGCATGGACGATCCGTGGAGCCTCGTGACGCAGGACCGGAGCACCGGCGTCACCACGACCGTCGTCGTCACCGAGACGCGCTCGGGCAGCCGTATCCACATGGAGATGAGCTGCGAGGCCCCGCGGGCTGTCGCCAGGGCGCGGCTGAACTCGTTCGAGGCACAGGTCGCTCCCTGGCTCGAGCAGGTGACCAGGGTGGCCGAAGGTTTCGCCGAGCTGCCCGAACCGCGGGTCGAGGCCGTACGCGCTGCCGGTCGGCTCGGGCCGGACACCGCCAGCATCCGGGGCCGGCGTGCCGTACCGGCGAAGCGGCACGAGATCTGGCAGGTGCTGACCAGCACCGCGGCGCAGCCGCCCGAGACCTACCGGTTCTGGACCCGTACCGGCCCGGTCGTCGTTGGCCACTGGCTGTGCAGCATCACCGAGGCGGCAGGGATGCAGGCGGTGGTCCGGGAGGTCGTCGAGTGCATCGAGGGGGAACGACTGACCTTCGACACCGTCGCGGGCGGCCATCACCGGGCGCTGAGCGGCTGGGCGCTCGAGGACGGCGTGGGCGGCACCGTGGTCAGTCTCACCCACGAGTGCGCGACCTCGCACGTGGGACTGCCGCCGTTGGTGGATCTCGCCCTGGACCGGCTGTTGGGGTTGCTCGGCGATCGATGAGTTGCCCGCGCCTTCAGCGTCGTCCTCACACAAGCGAACTGTCGGGATCCTGTGACAGGGTGGCGGACACAGCAGCAAAGGGGAGGCGCGATGCCGAGCAGCGTCGAAGCCGCGGTGATCGCGGACTCGCTGGTCAAGACGTTCAAGGGCAAGGTCAAGGCGCTGGACGGGGTGAGCTTCGAGATCCCGACCGGCACCGTGCTCGGGCTCCTGGGTCCCAACGGCGCCGGCAAGACCACCGCAGTACGCGTGCTGACGACGCTGCTCAAGCCCGACTCGGGCAGCGCACGGGTGGCCGGGGTCGACGTGCTGGCGCAGCCCGGCCGGGCCAGGACCGTGATGGGCCTTGCCGGGCAGTACGCCGCTGTGGACGAGGCGCTGACCGGCATGGAGAACCTCATGCTGGTCGGCCGGCTCAACCACCTGCCCCGCGCCGAAAGACGGGCGCGGGCGACCGAGCTGCTCGCGCAGTTCGACCTCACCGACGCTGGCGGGCGCACGCTCAAGACCTACTCCGGCGGCATGCGCAGACGGCTCGACCTGGCCGCCGCGCTGGTCGCCCGGCCACCGGTGCTGTTCCTCGACGAGCCGACCACCGGCCTCGACCCGCGCAGCCGCAACGACCTCTGGCTGGTGATCGAGGGGCTGGTCGCCGAGGGCGTGACCGTCCTGCTGACGACGCAATACCTCGAGGAGGCCGACCGGCTGGCCGACCACATCTGCGTGATCGACCACGGCCGGGTGCTGGCGTCGGGGACGTCCGCCCAGCTCAAGGCCAAGCTGGGCGGCACGGCGGTCGAGGTCGAGCTCGCCGACGAGGCTGCGGCCCGGACTGCTGCCGAGGCGTTGCAGGGCGTCGGCGACGAGGCGCCGGTGGTCGACGGGCTGACCGTACGGATCGCCACGTCGGCCGGCCTGTCCACCATGGCCGAGGTGGTGCGCCGGCTCGAGCGCACCGGTCTCGAGGTGCACGCGCTGCAGCTCCGGCAACCGAGCCTGGACGAGGTGTTCCTCTCCCTCACCGGGCAACCAGCAGAGCCCGACCTCGAACCCGCTGAGGAGACGTCATGAGCCTGGCAGCACCGGCCGGCAGCCGGATCGGATATGCAGTGTCGGACACGCTGGCCATGGCTGGGCGCAACGGGCGGCGGATGCTGCGGATGCCCGACCAGGTGGTGTTCACCCTGGTCTCGCCGATCATGTTCACACTGCTCTTCCGCTATGTCTTCGGCGGTGCGATCGGCGGGCTCGGGGACATCAACTACGTCAACTACCTGATCCCTGGCATCGCCGTGCAAACCGCGATCTTCGCCTCCGGCACGACCGGATTCGCCCTGGCCGAGGACCGCAAGGCCGGGTTCATCGATCGGTTGCGGTCGCTGCCGATGGCCCGCAGCGCGGTCCTTGCCGGCCGGGTCGCCGCGGACGCGGTCAACAACGCCGTCGGGCTGCTGATCATCGTGCTGGTCGGGCTGGCGGTCGGGTTCCGGCCGCACAGCCTCCTCGGGCTGATCTTCGGATTCGGCGTGCTGCTGGCGTTCACGGTGGCGACGTCGTTCATGTTCGGCCTGCTCGGGCTCTACGCCAGCAGCGCGCAGGCGGTCAACGCGATGACCTTCCCGGTGATCTTCCCGTTGACCTTCGCCAGCAGCGCGTTCGTGCCGACCGCGACGATGCCGTCCTGGCTGCG
>JAWWOL010000413.1:0-2857 GCA_033851695.1 Frankiales bacterium | reverse complement strand
AACGACTGGCCTGCGGCATCGGCCAGCTCGAGGTCGTCCCAGTCGAGCTGCCAGGCGAGGTCGGAGGCAGTCAGGACGTCGCCGGCACCGACAGCGTCGAGCCACGGCGGAACCCCGCCGAACCACTGCTCGTCCTCCGCCAGCTCCATGACGAGAACGCTATCGGGGAGCTCCGACAGTTTTGGTCCGCCAGGACCCGTACCAGAAAAAAGTTTGAGAATCCTTACGTAGCAGGCAAACGCGACAGGCGTAGGACGCGGCGCCGTCCCAGGAACTGTTGACGATGCGGACGAGCGCGCCTTCCGCGCCTTACGTCGACGAGGCACCACTGCGGGCGTTCGGCCGCTTCGAGTTCGGCCAGCGGCGGAGACGTGAGGGCGGGTGTCACGGGTGTTCCGTCGGTAGTCACGCCTGAGCAGTGTCAGATCCAGACATTCACCAAGGAGGACACCATGCCGAGTGCCAACCGACTGACGACTCCGGTCGCGGTGGACGAGCCGCAGATCGAGGGCCGCTACGCGGCTCTGGGGGACTACACCGTCGGCTTCGAGACCCTCAGGCAGGACGCCGATCCCGCGCCGTACTTCGTGGGGCTCCCCGGCGACCGCTGCCAGTGCCCGCACTGGGGCGTCGTGACCACCGGTCAGCTGACCTTCCGCTGGGCCGACCACGAAGAGACCTATGTCGCCGGCGACGCCTACTACGCGCCACCGGGGCACCTGCCCCTGTTCACCGCCGGTACGGCCATCGTGGAGTTCAGCCCCACCGCTGACCTCGAGGCGACCATGGCGGTCGTCCAGGACAACCTCTCCCGATCCGGAGCCCCGGCATGAGTACGCCGAGGAGCGCCGGCACCATAGCCAGGCCGGACACGACCGCGGTGGTAGCCAGGCTGATCCGGTTCCTGGAGACCGGATCAGTCGCCGACGGACTGTTTGCGCCCGAGGTGTTCGCCGACCTGTCGCTGCCGCTGTGGCGGGTCCAGGCGGCGACCGCGGAGGGGATCGTCGCCATCCGTGCTGAGAGCCATCCGTTCCCGGGGCAGGTCCGCGTGGAGCGCATCGAGCAGACCGGGCACGGGTTCACGATCGAGTTCGAGGAACGCTGGGACCACCAGCGCCAGCAGTGGTACTCCCGCGAGATGATCCGGGCGGACGTGGTCGACGACAGCATCGTGGCGCTGTCCATCTACTGCACCGGCGACTGGGACGAGGCCAGGCAGCGAGAACATGCCGAGGCTGTGCGGCTCCTCCGCCTGTAGCAGCCGTAGCAGCCGTAGCGCCGAGGCCCGGTCGTTGTCAAGATGAGGCGTGGTGACGCACTCGTCGACCGTACGCGATCTCCTCGACCGTGCCGACGCTGCCCGAGCGGGCGGTCGGGGGGAGGCCGCGGCCCGGTTGTACGACGAGGCGGTGACCCGCTGCCGGGTCGAGGACGACCTCGACGGCTGGACCGAGTCGGTGCTCGGCGCGGCCTCGGTCTACGTGTTCGGGTCGGAGCCGGGCAAGCTGCCGGCCCAGCTCTACGACGTGCTGGCCCGCACGACCGACGACGCAGGACGGGCGCGCCTGGCCGCTGCCCTGGCCCGCTGCTGGGCCTATGCCGGTCAGGCGGTGCGCGCCGTCCAGTTCGCTGACGAGGCAGTGGACCGGGCGCAGCGCGTCGGCGCCCCTGAGCTGCTGGCGGACTGCCTCGACGCCGCGCTGGCTGCGCATTGGGGGCCGGATGAGCTCGACGTGCGCCGGATGCTGGCCGCCCGGCTGGACGATGTCGCCGCTCACGTCCTTGACCCCGACGCACGGCTGCAGGCACATCTGTGGAGCCTGCAGGTTGCCTGCGAAGCGCTCGACCTCCAGGCCGTACACCGGCAGATGCGTGCTCTGGAGCTGCTGGGCGAGGAGTCCGCCCGCGCGCTGTTCTTCGCGGCGTCCCGGCGGCTGATGCTCGACCTGCTGCGGGGCCGGACCGACACCGGCGCCCGGTTGCTGAGCCTCGCTGCGACGGCCGCTGAACAGGCCCGCCTTGCGGATGCCTGGATGGTGCTCAAGGCGATGGAGGCCTACTCCGCTGCCCAGTCCGGCGACACGGCCACCTGTGCAGCCGGGGCCGGCGAGTGCGAGGCGTTCGCACTGGCCGAAGGCGCCGCGGCCGTATGCGCCGAGGCCGCGTTCCTCTGGGTCTGCGCCGGGCAGCCGGACCGGGCTCGGGCCCTCGTACACACCTTCCAGGGGCGGGTCCTGGACGACCTGCCCCGCGATGTCAACTGGCTGCTGACGCTGCAATGCGTGCTCGAAGCCGCCCTCGCCGTCGGGGACCTCGACGTGGTCGGGACCGCCGCCCGGTTGCTCACGCCCTACAGCGGCAGGGCGGTGTTCAATGCCGGTGCGGTGATGTTCCACGGGGTGACCGACGACACCCTCTCCCGTGCGGCCGCCCTGCTGGGTGACGCGGAGCAGGCCGGCCGGCTCCGAAGCCGGGCCCTCGCGGCGTACGAACGTCTCGGGGCCCAGTGGTGGAGGGACCGGCTCAGGTCGTGGAGGCCGGCGGACGGGGGGTCGCGGCGGGTCCACCTGCATCCGGCTCCGGGCGGGCTCTGGCTGGTCGGGCCGGAGCAGGCAGCCGTGCCGGTCACGGCCTTGCGCGGCTTCGGCTACCTCCGGGAGCTCCTGCGCCGTCCGGGCCAGCTGATCGGCGCCCTGGACCTGGTCGGCGCCGGCACCGGGGTCGCGGTGGAGTCCGGGCTCGGCGAGCTGCTCGACAAGCAGGCCCTCAAGGCCTACCGGCAACGGCTGCGGGACCTCGACGGCGAGCTGACCGAGGCCGAGCAGTGGGCCGACCTCGGCCGGCTGGACGCCGT
>JAWWOL010000391.1:0-2537 GCA_033851695.1 Frankiales bacterium | reverse complement strand
GCGAGCGCGCCCGACAGGGCGGCCAGGCGCCGGGCGGTCAGTCCCAACTCAGAGGTGCACGACGGGGCAGGTCAAGGTCCGGGTGATGCCGGGGACGCCCTGGACCTGGGAGAGCACCAGCCGCCCGAGGTCGTCGACGTTGGAAGCCTCCGCCCGGACGATGACGTCGTACGGTCCGGTCACGTCCTCGGCCAGCGTCACGCCGTGGATGCCGGCGATCTGCTCGGCTACCGAGGCGGCGCGCCCGACCTCGGTCTGGATGAGGATGTATGCCTGGACCACCACGAGGCGTGCCTCCCGAGAACTCAGCACGTCGGCCAGCTTTGATCGACGTCGGCATGGCAGGCTACCGCGTATGGATGTGAAGGGGGGCGGCGGTGCGCCCGAGGTGGCTCCCGGCACACGACTGGCCGACCTCGGGGAGTTCGGGCTCATCGACCGGGTGTTGCTGGCCCTGACCGAGACGGGGCTCCTGCCTGACCCTGCGCACGGCGTCCTGGTCGGGCCCGGCGACGACGCGGCTGTGGTCAGCGCGCCGGACGGCCGGGTGGTCGTCAGCACCGACGTGCTCGTCGAGGGCCGGCACTTCCGCCGGGACTGGTCCAGCGGCTACGACGTCGGTGTACGGGCTGCCGCGGCCAACCTGGCCGATATCGCGGCGATGGGCGCCCACCCGACGGCGCTCACGATCGGTCTCGCGGCCCCGGCCGACCTGCCGGTTGCCTGGATCCTCGAGCTGGCCCGTGGACTTGCGGCCGAGGCCACCGCGGCCGGGACGGTGGTCGTCGGCGGCGACATGGTCCGGTCCGACACGCTCGTCATCTCGGTCACCGCCCTGGGCCGCCTCGACGGGCGCCCAGCAGTGCTCCGCTCCGGCGCCCGCCCCGGCGACGTCGTCGTCCTGTGCGGTCGGCTCGGCTGGGCTGCCGCCGGCCTGCGGTTGCTCACCGAGGGCATCACCGAAGGCCCCCTGGTGGAGGCCCACCGACGCCCGAGCCCGCCGTACGGCTGGGGCCCCCGGCTGGCGGCCCTCGGCGCCACGGCCATGCTTGATGTCAGCGACGGTCTCCTGCAGGACGCGGGCCATCTCGCCGCCGCGAGTGGCGTGGCCATCGACCTGCGCCTCGACGCGCTGCGCACCCTCGGGGGGCCGGGGATCACCGACGTGGACCTGCTCAGCGGCGGCGACGACCACCCGCTCCTGGCGACGTTGCCGGAGTCGGCGCTTCTCGACCTGCATGCCGACGGCGCACCGGTGGTGGTCGGGCTGGCGCACGAGGGCGGGGGCGTCACCGTGGACGGTCACCGGCAGACCGGCCCGGGCGGCCACGACCACTTCCCGGCGGCCTAGCCAGCTGAGGCCCGGCACACGAAAAGGCGTACGCGTCGGAACGCGTACGCCTTGATCGTGCAGCGGGACGGGCCTAGCGGGCGACCTTGCCCGCCTTGAGGCACGAGGCGCAGACGTTGAGCTTCTTGCGGGTGCCGCCGACCATGGCGCGCACGGTCTGGATGTTCGGGTTCCAGCGGCGACGGGTGCGGCGGTGAGAGTGAGACACCGACATGCCGAAACCGGGCCCCTTGGCGCAAACGTCGCACACGCTAGACACGGGAAAGCTCCCAACACAGAAGAACGGACAAAGATTTTGCAGGGGTTCGGACCATCACAGCTGCCTCAAGAGGCGCCGTTGCGGACAACCTCCCCAGACTACGGGGGAACGCAGCGAGCGCCAAACGTCTGCATCGCTCACCGACGCCGTCGTACGGGGACGTTACCCTGCCAGCGTGGACGCGCGTGTGGGCTCGGTCGAGGTGAGCGGCCGGTGAGCGCCCTCGACCAACCGCTGCGCAGCGCGATCGGCGACAAGACGGCCAAGCCGATGGCGGACTCGCTGGGACTGCGCACGGTGGGAGACCTGCTGCGGCACTACCCGCGCCGCTACGACAAGCGCGGCGAGCTGACCAAGCTGAACGCCCTCGAGGTCGGCGAGCACGTAACCGTCGTGGCCAGGGTGGTGTCGTCCAAGAAGATCCCGATGAAGCAGCGCAAGGGCACCGTCACCAAGCTGGTCGTCACCGACGGGCACGGCCAGCTCGAGATCGCGTTCTTCAGCAGGGGCGGCTGGTTCGGGGGCGACCTGCTGCCCGGCCGGACCGGGCTGTTCACCGGCACGGTGAGCCGGTTCAACCAGACCCGCCAGCTGACCCACCCGCAGTACAAGCTGCTCGAGGACCTCGACGAGGCCGGCGCCGAGCGGGTGGCCCGCAGCTTCGTCAGCCTGCAGCTGGTCATCTATCCCGCCTCCAAGGAGATCACCACCTGGCAGATCTCGGATGCCGTCGCCCTGGTGCTGCACGCGACCGACGAGATCGAGGACCCGCTGCCGGAGGACCTCCGCGTACGGCACGGTCTGCTGCCATGGGCCGAGGCGATCCAGAAGATCCATCGGCCGCAGAGCGACGCCGACATCGAGCAGGCCAAGCGGCGGCTGGCGTGGGACGAGGCGATGGTGCTCCAGGTGGCGCTGGCCCGGCGC
>JAWWOL010000369.1:0-4126 GCA_033851695.1 Frankiales bacterium | reverse complement strand
GCCGGCGCGTTGGATCTCGCCAAGCAGGACAAAGGCGTGAAGTCGGATCTCGACCTCGACGCGGATGACCTGATGGCACTCGTCCAGCAGTTCAAGGCGCTCGTACGCGAGCACACCGGGGCCGACTTCCCGCAGCATCCGCGAGAGCAGCTCGACCTGGCCATCCGCGCGGTGTTCCGTTCCTGGAACACCACCCGAGCCCGGCTCTACCGCAAGCGCGAGCGCATTCCGCAGGACCTCGGCACCGCGGTGAACATCTGCACGATGGTTTTCGGCAACCTGGGCGACACGAGCGGCACCGGAGTCGCGTTCACGCGTGACCCGGCGTCCGGCCGGGCCGGCGGCTACGGGGACTACCTGGCGAACGCCCAGGGAGAAGACGTGGTGGCGGGGATCCGGAACACCGCGGGGCTGGATGAGCTCGACCGGTTGGACCCGGCTGCGCACGCCCAGCTCCAGGCCGTGATGCGGCGACTCGAGACCCACTACCGCGACCTGTGCGAGATCGAGTTCACCATCGAACGCGGAAAGCTGTGGATGCTGCAGACCAGGGTCGGCAAGCGGACCGCGGCCGCGGCGTTCCGGATTGCCATGCAGCTGGTCGACGAGCAGCTGATCACGATGGACGAAGCGCTCAGCCGGGTCACCGGACAGCAGCTGGCCCAGCTGATGTTCCCCCAGTTCGATCCCCTCGTGCCCCGAGAGCGGATGACCACCGGGATCGCCGCCTCACCCGGGGCCGCCTCCGGCCGGGTCGTGTTCGACTCCGAGACGGCCGTGGCATGGGCCGCCCGTGGCGAACACGTTCTGCTGGTACGCCGGGAGACCAACCCCGACGACCTCAGCGGCATGATCGCCGCCGCCGGCATCCTGACCGCCCGAGGTGGCAAGACATCACACGCGGCCGTCGTCGCCCGGGGCATGGGCAAGACCTGCGTGTGCGGCGCCGACAAGCTCATGATCGACCCAGACGCCCGCACCGTCTCGGTCGGTGCACTAACCCTCGGTGAGGGCGACCTGCTCTCCATCGACGGGTCCACCGGTGAGGTGTTCGCCGGCGCAGTCGATGTCGTCGACTCTCCGGTGACCCGACTGCTGTCCGACGGCCTCGAGGCGGCTCTCGCGGACGCGGACGACGAGACCGCCGACCTGGTCAATGCCGTCGACCGGCTGCTCTCGCACGCCGACCGCGTACGACGTCTCCGCGTGCATGCCAATGCCGACAACCGGGAGGACGCCGCGCGCGGCCGCTACCTCGGCGCCGAGGGCATCGGACTGTGCCGGACCGAGCACATGTTCCTCGGTGACCGGCGGGTGCTCCTCGAGCGGGTGATCCTGGCGCCGACCGCCGCCGCCAGGTCCGCGGCGCTCGACGCTCTTCTCCCGTTGCAACGAGCCGATTTCATCGAGCTGCTCACCGTCATGGACGGGCTCCCCACCACCATCCGACTGCTCGACCCACCGCTGCACGAGTTCCTGCCGGACCGGAGCGAGCTGATGGTCCGGGTCGCCCTCGCCGAGGAGCGCGGAGCTGTCGACCCGGTCGACGTCGAGATGCTCGCCGCGGTCAACCGGCTGCACGAGAGCAACCCGATGTTGGGATTGCGCGGGGTGCGCCTCGGCATCGTCGTGCCCGGGCTGTTCGCCCTGCAGGCCAGGGCAATTGCGGAGGCCACGGCCCACTGCCTGCGCCAAGGCCTCGACCCTCAGCCGGAGATCATGGTCCCGCTGGTCGGGTCCGCGATGGAGCTGATGATCGTGCGCGAGGAAGCCGAGGCGATCGTCTCCACCGTCTCCTCGACCGAGGGGGTGTCGTTACGGATCCCCATCGGCACCATGATCGAGCTGCCCCGAGCCGCACTCACCGCCCATCGGATCGCCGACAACGCCGACTTCTTCTCCTTCGGCACCAACGACTTGACGCAGACCACGTGGGGCTTCTCCCGCGACGATGTCGAAGCGGCCTTCTTCGCGGCCTACCTGGAGAAGGGGGTCTTCACGGCGTCCCCGTTCGAGTCCCTCGACGTCGACGGCGTGGGGCGGCTGGTCCGGATCGCCGTCGAGGAAGGTCGGGCGGCTCAGCCGGGGCTGCGGATCGGGGTCTGCGGCGAGCACGGCGGCGATCCGCGCTCCATCGAGTTCTTCCACGAAGTCGGCGTGGACTACGTGTCCTGCTCTCCGTTCAGGGTGCCGGTCGCCCGGCTGGAGGCAGGTCGAGCTGTGCTCGGCCGGAACCGGTAGGCCGGCGAGGCTGCTCAGCCGAGGCGTGCGTACTGGCGCTCGCCCGCGTCGATCAGCTCCTCGAGCTGAAGGTCCTCCGGCTCGATCGCGAGCCAGGGGCCGGCCGCTGCCCGCATTGCAGTCTGCGTCTCGGCAAGGGAGGACCGGGACAGGGTGAGTGGCGCGTGCGCGAGGAGCTCAGCCGTCCAGCCCTCGGCGTGCCGACTGTAGATCACTTGGTACGCAGCCATTTCTCGTCCTCCCATTTACTCGTGTCTCATAGGGTAAGGGCGGAGACCGATGCCGTCTAAGTGCTTGTCGCTCTCATTTCGATAGCCCTAGACTATGGACATGCATCTGCAGCAGCTGCTCTGCTTCGTGACCGTGGCCGAGGAGCACAACTTCACGCGAGCGGCGGCCCGGCTGCACATGGCGCAGCCCTCACTGAGCAAGCAGATCAACAACCTCGAACGCGAGCTGGGCAGCCGGCTGTTCGACCGTGGGCACGGCGGGGTTCGGATCACCGCCGTCGGCGAGGCATTGATGCCGTACGCGCTGCGGATCCTGCGCGACGTCGAAACGGCGCGACTCGAGGTCGGCCAGCTCACCGGCCTGAGCGCCGGCCGGATCCGCGTGGGCGCACTCCCGAGCCTGTGCACCACGGTGCTGGCCGATTCCCTCCAGCGCTTTCACGCCGAATATCCCGCGATCCAGCTCCACGTCGAGGAGGCCGGCTCACGGGAGCTCGTACGCCATCTCGACGAAGGCGGCCTGGACCTGGCCATGATCGTGCTGCCGCTGTTGCGGGATGACCCCGACCTGATGACCCGCCCCATCCTCACCGAGGAGCTCGTCCTGGCGACGGCCGCCGACGACCTGAGCATCACGGCGTCCGCACTGAAGATCACCGACCTGCGCGACCTTCCTCTGGTGATGTTCCGGGAGGGCTACGACCTCCGCTCGACGACGGTCGCTGCGTGCCACGCGGCGGGTTTCGAGCCCAGCTTCGCCGTGGAGGGCGGCGACATGGACGCTGTGTTGAGCTTCGTCGAGGCCGGGCTCGGCGCGGCGGTCGTGCCGGTGCTAGCTCTCCGCGGACGACCGGCTCTGCGCCAAATCCCGTTCGCCGCCGGCAAGCTGCGCCGCACGATCGTGCTGGCCCGACTGAGCCACGTCCATCCGAGCCGCGCGTCCCAGGCCTTCCAGGACGTGGTGATGCGCACCGCGGCGACGTTCGCGTACAACTCGGGCCAGGTGTCGGGAGGCGCATGATGCAACCGCTTGTGCTCGGCCCCAACCAGCCACCGACCTTCTACCGGGGCGGCGGACGGATCGCGAGCTTCCGCGGAACGGCGGCGACGGACTCGCCCGAGGACTGGGTGGCCAGCACGACCAGCAGGTTCGGGCTGGCCCCTGCCGGGCTGACCACGCTCGACGACGGCAGCACGTTGCTCGCCGCCGTACGCGCCGACCCGGTCGGCTGGGTCGGCGATGACTCTGCGGACATCGGCGTGCTGGTCAAGCTGCTCGACACCGGTCAACGGCTCCCAGTCCATGTCCATCCGACGCGGGACTTCGCGCGTGCCCACCTCGGCTCGCCGTACGGGAAGACCGAAGCCTGGCTGGTCCTGGAGGCCGAGGTGGACGCGGTCGTTCACCTCGGCTTCTCCCGGGACGTCGGCACCGAGGAGCTCGCCCGCTGGGTCGAGGCCCAAGACGTAGCCGCATTGCTGGCCGTCACGAACCACGTGCCCCTGCGGCCAGGGGACGCAATTCTCTGCCCCGCCGGCACTCCGCACGCGATCGGCGAGGGTGTCCTGCTGCTCGAGGTGCAGGAACCGACCGACCTGTCCGTCCTGCTCGAGTGGGAGGGATTCGCGGCTGGGCCCCCACAGGCGACCCTCGG
>JAWWOL010000346.1:0-3496 GCA_033851695.1 Frankiales bacterium | reverse complement strand
GAGGAAGAAGCGCTCGAGTCCGGCCGGGGTGATCACCTCGATCATCCTCGCCTCTTCACTGCCCGCATTCCACATCGTGTGCAGCTCACCCCGTGGCTTGCTGATGTAGCCACCGGCGCCCAGGACGACCTCGTCGGATCCCGACCGGAAGCCGATCTTGCCTGCTGTGACGATAGAGAACTCGTCCTCGTACGAATGGATGTGCGGTGGCACCAGGGCGCCGACCGGGAACGGATGCTCGACGATGGCGAGCTGCCCGCCGGTGTCGTCGCCACCGAGCCGGAAACCCACGCCGATCGCGCCGATGGAACGGTCGGGCGCGTGCGGCGGGGACAGCACCGTGAGCGGCAGCGATCGGCCCAGCTCCGCCGCGGCGGCGAGTGTTGTCGGGAATTCGGCGGTCATCGCGACTCCAGTCCGGGACAATTTCAGTGAACGACGTTGTACGATGAAAGGACTCTCCTCGGCCGGGATGGAGCAGTCAAGAGTGCAGCGACCTGGAGCGGAAAGACAGCCGCGCGAATACACCATGCGTGCGCGCCAGGAGACGGTCGACCAAACCCGCCAGAAGATCACCGAAGCCACGGTGGCCTTGCACGAACGCGTGGGCCCGCGGCAGACGACGGTGTCCGCCATCGCGGAGGAGGCCGGAGTCACCCGGCTGACCGTCTACCGGCACTTCCCCGACGAGGCATCGCTGGTCGTCGCGTGCTCTGAGCACTGGGCGATGGGGCACCCGCGACCGGATGTCTCGACCTGGCGGACCATCACCGATCCCGAGTCGCGCCTGCGAGCTGCGCTGATCCAGACGTACGGGTGGGCGCGCACCGCGGCACCGATGATGTCGAAGATCCATCGCGATCTCGACGTGATGCCGGCATTCGTGGGCGAGTTCCTGGCCGAGGACGAGCGTGTGCGCGTCACAGCCCTGGCCCAGCCCTTCGGCGCCAAGGGAGCGGCGCGGCGACGGTTGACCGCTGCTGTCGCGCACGCCCTCGACATCCGGACCTGGGAGTCGCTGTGCCTGCGGGGTCAGCTCGAGGATGCGGAGGCGGCAGATCTCATGGCGGCGGCGGTGCTGGCCGCCCTGACGCCTGGCCGGCCCCGGGGGTCGTGACTAGCCTTCGCACAGCGAGCCGTCGTCGGCCGCTGTCACGTACATCAGCTTGGGCCTGACCACGGGGTCGGCCTGCAGGATGCGCAGGGTGCCGACCGACCAGGCCGGATGCCCGGTGGCCAGGCTGAAGGCGTACAGCGGGTTGTACGGGTGGGCGAACTCCCCGTCCGGGTTCACGATGACCACCGAGCCGGCGACGACGAGCGACTGCGACGTGGCGGCCGCATGGTGCACGGTCGTCTGCCAGAGCACGTGCCCGTCGGCCAGGCTGCGATCGACCAGCAGCGCCGGCTTGTCGTAGTCGCCGTTCCCCTCCAGCGACACCGTGTCGTGCGCCCGGATGACGATCGACCGGTTGTTCACCGACGTGTCGGTCTGCCAGGCGACCGCACCGGTCGCGGCGTTCAGCATCCACTCGTGCGGCGCAGCCTGGGGTGACGTCGGCGCGACGGCGATCCGTCCCGAGCCGGTGGTCAGCACCCCGAGCGGCGCCCCGTTGTCGTAGATCCAGCGGGTCCTCCCGTGGGCCAGGTCCACCGAGCCGAGCCCGTACGGCGCACTCGCCCACCCGCCGTCGACCAGCAGCTGGCCTCCGGCGACGATCAGCTGCCCGTGGACCGGAGCGCCGTGGATGGACCAGGCGACGGTGCCTTTGCGGTCGTCGTAGGCGCTCATCCGGCCGCCGGACAGGTAGTAGACCCGACTGCCCAGCACCTGGATCTGCGGGAACTGCGCGGCGATCTGGGCGGCGCTGCCCTGCCGGGCGGACCAGCGCACCTTGCCGGTGACGAGGTCGATGACCTGCAGCTGGCCGTCGGCACGTACCCACGCCAGTCCGCCGTCAGCTGTGGTCGTCGGGCCGTCGATCGTCAGGCCCTTGCCGGGGATCTTCAGCCGCCACTTCAGCTTGCCGGTAGTGGCGTTCCGCCCGGTCAGCACGCCGCCGCCGCCGTAGTCGTCGCTGAGCACCGAGACCACGCCGTGGTTGAGCCAGACCCCGTTCAGGGAGTAGCCCTGCTTGACCTGCCACAGCTGGTGGCCGTCCTTGAGCCGCAGCGCGTGGACGATCCCGTCCTCGGGCCAGTAGCCGATGGTGGCGCCGATCGCGGGCCTGAACGACGTCTGGAACTCGCTGGGCGTCGCGGCCAGCGCCGTCCGCCAGAGGAACTTGCCGTTGACCCCGACCGCAGCGGCCATGGCGTGGCGGACGCAGGCAACCGCGGCCGTGCGGGTCACGGTCGGGCCGGCCGCCGCGGCCGTACTGCCGGTCAGGGCCAGGGTTGATCCGGCCAGCACGGCCAGTGCACGTCGTCGCATGAGCGCGTACGGTGCCACGTCTTCCGTCCTCGTAGCAACCCTTGACGCGCCGGGGATCAGCCCCTGAGCAGGGTCACCGAGAGCCGGTCACCCGTCGAGGCGGCGGCGAGGCCGGTCGCCTCCCGTCGGGTGGTCGCCAGGACGACCAGAGCCCCCTCGGTGGCCGCACCGGCCGCGGGCACCGGCACCGCGAGCACCCGTACGTCCGCAGCCGCGACGCTGGTCGCGGCGCCGTTCGCAGGGTCAGCCGGCGCGGCCAGGACGTCGACCCGGTCACCCGCGTGGATCAGCCCGGCGACGGCGGCGTCGGCGATCCGGACCGGGGTCGCCACGAGACCCGGGCCCAGCGCATCCACCAGCCGCGGGCCGAGCAGGCGCACGTCGGTGAGCGGCTCTCCCCGGCGAACCGCAGCGGACAGGGTGCGGCCTTCGGCGGCGGACGCGTCCAGCGTCCCCGACGGCAGGGCCGAGGGTGGCAGCCGGGCGGTGGTGAGGTCCGCGGCGGTGAGCACGACACCCCCGGCGAGGTCGCGAGCGGCGACGAGCACGGTGACCGACGGTGGCGGGGGCGGCGCGACGGCGTGCAGAGCGCTCAGCAGGCAGCCCGCCGCCAGAGCGGCGGTGAGGGGACGGCGGCGTCGGCGCAGCGCCCGGCGCCAGCGACGCGCGGCGGGACCGGCGGGCACCAGGCTGGCCAGTCGGGAGAGCATGCACCGACCGTAGGTGTCAGGGGCCGACGTGGCTGCCCGACGACGATCGCTGTGGAGAACCGGTCGGGCTGGGCAAGGCGCGACTGCGCGGGAGCCGGGTTGTGCACAGGTGCGGGTCTCAGGCGACCTTGGAGTCCTTGGCCTTCTTGCCGGCGGCGGGAGCCGGTGCCGGGGTGCTCGACGCGGGTGCCGGCGTGGAGGACGGCGTGGTCGAGGTCGAGGAGCTGTCGGAGGAGGTCGACGCGGCGGGCGCTGACGACTCGCTCTTGCCGGCCGAGGCGCCCGAGGAGGTGCTGGGTCGGCTGTCGTTGCGGTAGAAGCCCGAGCCCTTGAACACGACGCCGACCGCTGA
>JAWWOL010000326.1:0-4241 GCA_033851695.1 Frankiales bacterium | reverse complement strand
TCGCGGCAGCCCGGGACGGGGCCGGCGTCGGCGTGCTGCCGGGCGGCCGGCTGACCGTGGAGGACGCCTACACGTACGCCAAGTTCGCCCGCGTCGCGCTCGGGACCAACGACATCGACATGCGGGCACGCGAGCACAGCGCCGAGGAGCTCGCGTTCCTCGAGTCCTCGGTGGCCGGACGGCCGATGTCGGTGACCTATGCGGACATCGACGCCGCCTCCTCGGTCCTGCTGGCCGGCTTCGAGGCCGAGGAGGAGTCACCGATCGTCTTCCTCCGCCTCCGCAAGGCCGCCCGCCACCGCAAGCTGCCGGTCTTCTCCATCGCGCCCTACACCACGGACACCGTCCGCAAGTCCTACGCGACCCTGCTCAAGGCCGTACCCGGCACCGAGGGCGCGTTGCTCGGTGCGCTGGCCGACCGTACGGGCCTGGACGGACCGTCGACCGTAGCCGCTGACGCGCTGGCGGCCGGCGGTGGGCTGATCCTGGTCGGTGAGCGGCTGGCGACCTCCCCGGGCGCCTTGTCTGCCGCGGCCCGGCGCGCGGCCGCCACCGGTGCCTTGCTGGCCTGGATCCCGCGCCGCGCCGGTGAGCGGGGTGCGGTGGTGGCCGGTGCCCTGCCGTCGCTGCTCCCGGGCGGCCGCCCGGTGGCCGACGGCGGACCGCTCGCCGCCTACTGGGGAGTGGAGGCGCTGCCGGCCAAGCCGGGTCGCGACTCCACCGCCATCCTCGCCGCGGCAGCCTCCGGCGGCCTCGGTGCCCTGGTGGTCGGCGGTGTCGACCCGCTCGACCTGCCCGACCCGGGGCTCGCGCTCGACGCCTTCGACCAGGTGCCGTTCCTGGTCAGCCTCGAGGTGCGCGAGTCGTCGGTGACGGCACGCGCCGACGTGGTCTTCCCGGTGGCGCCCGCGGTCGAGAAGGCCGGTACCTACCTCGACTGGGAGGGTCGCCCGCGCCCGTTCGCCGAGACGCTCAACGGCACCGGCTCGCTGTCCGACGCCCGCGTGCTCGACCGGCTGGCCGACGAGCTGGACACCCCGCTCGGCCTCTACGACGTCGACGTGCTGCGGGCCGAGCTCGAGTCGCTGCCGCTCTACACCGGCGGGCGCACGGCGCCGGTCGCGGTCGGCGCGGTCACTCCGGTCAGGCTCAACGGTGGCGAGGCGATCCTGGCCTCGTGGCGGATGCTGCTCGACGAGGGCACGCTGCAGGACGGCGAACCGTTCCTGGCCGCGACCGCCCGCCGGCCGGTGGCCCGGCTGTCCCCGGCCACCGCGGCCGTGGTCGGTGTCGCCGAGGGTGAGCTGCTGGCGGTCGGGACCGACCGTGGCACGATCACCCTGCCGCTGATGCTCGCCGACCTGCCCGACAACGTGGTCTGGCTGCCGGCCAACTCCGCCGGCAGCTCCATCCACCGCGACCTCGGGGTCGGTGCCGGTGCGGTCGTCCGCATCGGGGCCGGCCAGGCCCCAGCGGCCATCATCCCGGGTCCCGACGTCACGCAGGAGGCCTCAGCATGACGGTTCTCGCCGTGGCGCCGGACGGGAGCGACATCACCCCGTACTTCCCGCTCAACCAGTTCGGCCACGACATCTGGTGGCTGATCCTGATCAAGGTCGTCGCGATCTTCGGCTTCCTGGTCCTGTCGACCCTGTTCATGATCTGGGCCGAGCGTCGCGTCGTCGCCCGCATGCAGCAGCGCCTGGGCCCCAACCGGGTCGGTCCCTACGGCCTCGGCCAGGGCCTGGCCGACGGCATCAAGCTGGCCCTCAAGGAAGACATCATCCCGGCGCTGGCCGACAAGCCGATCTACCTGCTGGCGCCGGTGGTCTCGGCCATCCCGGCGTTCATGGCCTTCGCGGTCATCCCGGTGGGCGGCCGGGTCTCGATCTTCGGCCACGTCACCGCACTGCAGATCACCGACCTGCCGGTCGCCGTGCTGTGGATCCTCGCCTGCTCCTCCTTCGGGGTCTACGGCCTGGTCCTGGCCGGCTGGTCCAGCGGCTCGACCTATCCGTTGCTCGGTGGTCTGCGCTCGGCGGCGCAGGTCATCTCGTACGAGGTCGCCATGGGCCTCGCCTTCGTCCCGGTCTTCCTGCAGGCCGGCACGCTGTCGACGTCCGAGATCGTCGAGTCCCAGCATCACGCCCTGTGGTACGCGCTGGCGCTGCCCCCGTCGTTCGTCATCTACCTGATCTCGATGGTCGGCGAGACCAACCGGGCGCCGTTCGACCTGCCCGAGGCCGAGGGTGAGCTGGTCGGTGGCTTCCACACCGAGTACTCCTCGCTGAAGTTCGCGATGTTCTTCCTCGCCGAGTACATCAACATGACCACCGTCTCGGCGCTGGCGACCACCCTGTTCCTCGGCGGCTGGCGGCCGTTCCCGATCCCGGGCCTCAACCACCTGGTGGGTTGGTGGGGACTGCTCTGGTTCTCGATCAAGCTGTTCACGCTGCTGTTCTGCTTCATCTGGCTCCGCGGCACCCTGCCCCGGATGCGCTACGACCAGTTCATGCGGCTGGGCTGGAAGGTCCTCGTACCCGTCAGCCTGGTCTGGGTGCTCATGGTCGCCGCGATCAAGACCGCCCGCGCCCACATGTCCACCCGCGACCTGATCATCACCCTGGTCGTGGTCGGGGTGATCGGCGTGCTGGCCAGCGGCTTCTGGCCGGAGAAGGTCGAGTCGGAGCAGACCGACGAGGAGCTCGCCCTCGGCGGCATCGACACCACCGGGACCTTCCCGGTGCCGCGGCTCGAGGACCTGCTCGCCGAGCGCGCGCCGAGCCCGGTCGCCGTGGGTGCGCTTGCCACCGCCTCAGCCCCCGAGCTGACCGGCGGACCCGCCGACGTTCCCGACGCCGACGCAGACCTGGGCACGTTCGGCACCGACCCGCAACCGCCGGAGGGCGTCGACCGTGCTTGATATCCTCAACCCCGTCAAGGGATTCGGCGTCACCTTCGGCACCATGTTCAAGAAGGTCACGACCGAGCAGTACCCCGAGTACAAGAAGCCGACGGCGCCGCGCTACCACGGCCGGCACGTCCTCAACCGTCACCCCGACGGCCTCGAGAAGTGCATCGGCTGCGAGCTCTGCGCCTGGGCCTGCCCGGCCGACGCGATCTACGTCGAGGGCGGCAACAACACCGAAGAGGCGCGGTTCTCACCGGGTGAGCGCTACGGGGCGATCTACCAGATCAACTACCTGCGCTGCATCTTCTGCGGCATGTGCATCGAGGCCTGCCCGACCCGTGCCCTGACCATGAGCAACGAGTACGAGCTCGCCGACGACAGCCGGCAGGACCTCATCTTCACCAAGGAGCAGCTCCTCGCGCCGCTCGCCCCGGGCATGGAGCTGCCGCCGCACCCGATGCGCCTGGGTGACGACGAGCAGGCCTACTACGTCGGCAACCGCACCGCCGCGCCCCGGCCGGGCCAGGCCGCCCAGGCCGCGATGGACAGCCTCAAGGCCGACGATGCCGCCCATGCCGCTCAAGCCGCTCAAGCCGTTGCGGCCGGCGAGGGTGACTACAGTGCCGACATCACCGACGGGAGCGCCCCGTGACCCCCACTGTTCTGGCGCTGCAGCACGTCCAGACCGGCGAGGCAGTGACCTTCTGGGTCATCGCGCCGCTCGTCGTGCTGGCGGCGCTGGGGATGATCCTGGTCCGCAGCGCCGTGCACTCGGCTCTGCTGCTCGCGGCCGTCATGCTCGGCCTCGCGGTGTTCTACGCCCTCGAGGACGCGCCGTTCCTGGCAGCGGTGCAGATCATCGTCTACACCGGTGCCGTCATGATGCTGTTCCTGTTCGTGCTGATGCTGGTCGGCGTCGACACCTCCGACTCCCTGGTCGAGACGATCAGGGGCCAGCGGGTCGCGGCGATGCTGGCCGGCGTCGCCTTTGCGGCGGCGGCGATCGTCGCGGTGTGGGGCGCGCTGGACAACGTCAGCACGGTCGGCCTCACCTCTGCCAACGCCTCGGGCAACCCGTTGGGGCTGGCCAAGCTGATCTTCCGCGACTACGTGTTCCCGTTCGAGGTGACCAGCGCCCTGCTGATCACCGCTGCGCTCGGCGCGATGGTGCTGGCGCACCGCGAGCGGGTGGTGCCGCGGCTGTCCCAGCGTGAGCAGTCCCGGCTGCGCTTCGCCGGTGAACGGCCGTCGCCGCTGCCCGGCCCGGGCGTCTTCGCCCGGCACGACTCGATCGAGACCCCGGCCCTGCTGCCTGACGGCAGTGTCGCGG
>JAWWOL010000246.1:0-2974 GCA_033851695.1 Frankiales bacterium | reverse complement strand
GCGGAGGCTCGGGGATTTGAACCCCGGATGGGGTTGAAGCCCCAAACCGCATTAGCAGTGCGGCGCCATAGACCGGGCTAGGCGAAGCCTCCATCTGCGTGGGTCAGATTACCGGGGGTGCCCCCCTCGCGGCAAAGCCGTGCTCACGCGGCCCCGCCGCCCAGCGCGGAGCCCACCAGGTAGGTCGCCCCCGCCGCCACCGCGCCGAGCAGGAACTGCCTCGACGCACCCCAGACCATCGATCGCTCGGTCAGCCGCGACACCACCGCCCCGCCGGCCAGCGCCACCACCGATGCCAGCGCCAAGGCCAGCCCGAGCGAGGCGGCACCGAGCAGGTACGGGAGCAGCGGCACCAACGCACCCACGGCGAAGGACAGGAACGACGATGCGGCCGCCACCCA
Organism: Frankiales bacterium; assembly: GCA_033851695.1. Classification (GTDB taxonomy): domain Bacteria; phylum Actinomycetota; class Actinomycetes; order JAWWOL01; family JAWWOL01; genus JAWWOL01. The sequence continues at coordinate 2,573 of JAWWOL010000246.1, read as the reverse complement.
GGGCGAGGGCAGCTCGTCCGGGTCCAGCCCGAGCTCCTCGCGGGCGTGCAGCCGCAGTGCGGTGTCCGGGTTGCGCGAGATCTGCTCGACGACCTTCGCCGCCAGCTCCGGGTCGACCCCCCGATCGGCGAACATCTGCGCCAGCTCGGCCCGCTCGCCCTCCGGGTTGGTCCGCAGCTCTCGCCGCTCGCGGTCGACCTCCGCCTCGACCAGCTCGTTCTGGCTGGTCACGGAGATGAACTCCCCGGTCGCCATCGAGAAGGCCCCCGCCACGAGCCCGGCGAGCCCGGTCAGGATCACGTTGTGGGTGGACACCCCGCCACCACCGACGCCGGAGATCAGCGAGACGTTGGTGACGAGGCCGTCCAGGCCGCCGAACACCGTCGGGCGCAGCCAGCCCCCGCTCACGTCGCGGTGCCCGTGGGCCGCCGTCTCGTCTGCTGGCTCGTCCAAGGGCATGGCGGACTGGTCGGTCGACATGGCATCCAGCATGCCCTGCCGCTGGCGGCCGATGCGCGCGAGGGCTACAACAGCCGCGGCTGGGCACAACCGCTGCCATGGCCCTACGGGATTGGATGCTGACTGCCGCAGAGCGGCGCAACGACGCGAACCAGCTGGACCGGCGTCACCCTGGCGACGAGGCGTGGTCCGACGGCAACCTGGTCCGCCCACTGGTGCACGGCGCCGCCTATTTCGCCCAGCTGCTCGAGGAGCTCCGCGAGCTCGGCGAGGGGGATCAGGTCTACCTTGCCGACTGGCGCGGCGACCCCGACGAGCTGCTCGACGGGCCGGGCAGCGCGATCGGCGTCGAGCTGGCCAGGGCGGCCAGCGCCGGCGCGCTCGTCCACGGGCTGATCTGGCGCTCGCACCTCGACCGGCTGCGGATGAGCAGCGCCGAGAACCGGATGCTCTCCGAGGTGGTCAACAACTTCGGCGGCAGGCTGCTGCTCGACCAGCGGGTGCGCCGGATGGGCTCGCACCACCAGAAGTTCGTCGTCATCCGGCACCCCGGCCGGCCCGAGGACGACGTCGCCTTCGTCGGCGGCATCGACCTCAGCCACAGCCGCAACGACAACGCCGACCACCACGGCGACCGGCAGGCACAGACGATGGCCAACGTGTACGGGCCCACCCCGCCCTGGCACGACGTACAGGTCGAGATCCGCGGGCCGGCCGTCGGCGACGTCGAGACCTGCTTCCGCGAGCGGTGGGCCGACCCGGCGCCGCTGCGCCAGCTGCACCCGTGGATGTACGTCGCCGACCGGATCCGCGGCGACAAGCTGAAGCCCACCCGGCTGCCGGACGAGCTGCCGCCCCCGCCCACCTGTGGCCCGTACACCGTGCAGCTGCTCCGGACCTACCCGAGCCACTCGCCGAAGTACCCGTTCGCCCCGCTCGGCGAGCGCAGCGTCGCCCTCGGCTACCGCAAGGCCATCGCCCGGGCCGAGCGGCTGATCTACCTCGAGGACCAGTTCCTCTGGTCCGCCGAGATCGCCGGCGTCTTTGCCGAGGCCCTGCGCCGTGCGCCCGAGCTGCGCCTGGTCGCGGTGGTGCCGCGGCACTGCGACCGGGACGGGTTCAGCGGCGTTCAGTCCGCCGGCCTGACCCATCGTGAGGCACTGCATGAGATCCACCAGGCCGGCGGCGACCGGGTCACCATCGTCGACATCGAGAATCACGCCGGCACCCCGGTCTACGTCCACGCCAAGGTATGCGTCGTCGACGACACCTGGGCCGCGGTCGGTTCGGCCAACCTCAACATGCGGTCGTGGACCCACGACTCCGAGCTGACCGCCTCCGTACTCGACTCCTCCGGCGACGGCACCGGCTACGCCCGCGGGCTCCGGCTGCAGCTGATGGCCGAGCACCTCGACCGTGCACCCGACGACGTCGCGGACCTCGTCGACCCGGCCTCGGCGGCGGACACCGTACGGGCCTCGGCGCTGGCCCTCGATCGCTGGTGGGAGTCCGGGCGGGCCGGCGAGCGGCCGCCCGGCCGGGTGCGGTGGCACCACATCCCCGAGGTCGCGCCGGGCACCCAGGTGTGGGGCACGGTCCTCAACCACCTGGTCAACGACCCCGACGGACGGCCGGTCGGCTGGCGACGCGGCCACCGCTGGTAGCCGCATCTCGTGGCTTCGACGTCAACGCGGCCGGAGCACCTAGCCCAAACCCGCTGCGTACGAGGCCATCGCGTCGCGTAGGAACTCCGCCAGTCCCGGGTCCTTGGCGTCGTAGCGCGCCTTGAAGTCGGGGTGGTCGACGTAGAGCTGCCCCAGCCCGGCGTAGGACTCCGCGTCGGGCTGCCAGTGCCGGCTCACCATCACGAAGTGCTCGGCAACCAGGTCCTGCACCGGGGTGTCCCGCGGCGACAGTCCTTGACGCAGCAGGGTGACGGCTCGGGTGTCGAAGTCCTCCCACTCCTGCTGGGCGCTGACGTAGTCCTGCTTGGTCCATCCCTTGGTCGCCTCGTGCGAGGTCTCGATGTGCCGGCGCACACCGTCGCCGAAGCGGTCGACCAGGTCGGCCTCCCACTGCCGCTGCCTGACGTCGAAGCCCTCGAACATCTCGTC
>JAWWOL010000233.1:0-8428 GCA_033851695.1 Frankiales bacterium | reverse complement strand
ACAACGGCACGGCGACCACGATGGTCCGGCCCTGGGCACTCGGGCGCACCTCGACCGAGCTGCCGAGGCTGCGGACGACCTGCATCCGGTGGCCGGAGTCCCTGTCGGAGTCCGGGGCACCCGGAGCGGCACCACCGCCCACCGCGAGCTCGAGCTGGTCCGTGCCCAGGCGGGCTCGAAGCGAGAACATCGGGGCCCCGGCGGCCATGCACTCGGTCACGAGCTCGCTGACCACCACCATGGCCTCGTCGACGGCCGTATCGGCAACCGACCACTCGCGGCACCACTGCGCCAGCAGCTGGCGGGAGAGCCATGGCGAGGTCGCCGAGGTGGGCAGCGTGACCGTACGGGCGCGTGCCTCAGCGAAGTCTGGCTCGAGGTCCGGAGCTGGCATTACCGGCCGCCCTTGCGATGGCTGGACACGCTGCGGCCCCGGCGATGTTCTCGGGCCAGCTCGACCGTATCCGCAGCGACAGCGTCGTGTCCGGCGAACACGCCGACCGGCCGGGACAGCGACGTGCCCCGTACCACGAGTACGTGGGACGGGGCACGGTCAGCTGACAGGTCCTCCGACACCGGCCGGCGGCGGGGCTGATGGCGCCGGGAGCCGTCGACGTTGGCGCCGGTGGGGCCACCACGCCGCTCGCCCGGCGCCGAGGTCCGCTCGGCGGAGAACGCCGGGCGGTCGCCCGTTGCGGCACGGTCACCAGCGGGGCGACCCTGGTAGCCACCGTGGCGACCGGCCGGACGCGCGGCGTCGGCCGAGCGCCGGGGACCGTCCGAGGGGCGGCGGGGCGAGGACGGGTGACGCACGGGGACCGGGGCGGGGGCGGTGCCGCTCTCGGCGATCCGGCGGACCTCGTCGTGGCCCGGGAAGACCGACGTGGACGTGGCGGTGACGCCAGCCCCGTCGTGCAGCCGCTTGACCTCGCGCAGCTGCTCGGCGCCGGCGAGCATCAGCACCGTGCCGGTGTTGCCGGCGCGGGCCGTACGGCCGGAGCGGTGCAGGTAGTCCTTGTGGTCCGCCGGCGGGTCGAAGTGGATGACCAGGTCGACGTCGTCGACGTGGATGCCGCGGGCTGCGACATCGGTGGCGACCAGCACCCGGGGGCTGCCGGCGGTGAAGCCGTCGAGCGCGCGCTGCCGGGCGTTCTGCTTGAGGTCACCATGAATGGCGGCGGCTTCGACGCCGGCCCGCTCGAGCTGCTTGGCCAGCCGGTCGGCGCCGTGCTTGGTCCTGACGAACAGCAGGGTCCGGCCCGGACGCGCCACGATCTCGGCGGTGACGGCCAGCTTGTCGTCGGCGCGGACGGTGAAGACGTGGTGGTCCATGGCGTCCACGGAGGTCTGCACCTGCTTGACCGCGTGCAGCGCCGGGTTGTTCAGGTAGCGGACGACCAGCTTCTCGACGGCACCGTCGAGGGTGGCCGAGAACAGCATCCGCTGCTCGCCCTCCGGGGTGAGGTCGAGGATCTGGGTCACTGCCGGCATGAAGCCGAGGTCGGCCATGTGGTCCGCCTCGTCGAGGATCGTGATCGCGACCCGGTCGAGGCGGCAGGAGCGCCGCTCGATCAGGTCGATCAGCCGGCCGGGCGTGGCGATGACGATGTCGACGCCCCGCTCGAGGGCCTCGATCTGGCGCCGGATCGGCGCACCGCCGTAGACCGACGTCACCCGCAGGCCGAGTGACTTGGCCAGCGGGAAGAGCGCGTCGGAGACCTGCTTGGCCAGCTCGCGGGTGGGGACGAGGACCAGTCCACGGGGACGGCCCGGGAGCCGCTCGCCACCGGCGAGACGGGCCAGCATCGGCAGGCCGAAGCCGAGGGTCTTGCCCGATCCGGTCTGGGCCCGGCCGAGCACGTCGCGCCCGGCGAGGGCGTCCGGCAGGGTGCGGGTCTGGATGGCGAAGGGGGCTTCGATGCCGCCACGGGCCAGCTCGCGGACCAGCGCGGCCGGCAGGCCGAGGTCGGCGAAGGTCTTGCCCTCGGCGGCGGGTGCGACGTCGGCGGCGGCGAGCAGGGCGAGCTCGAGCTCACTGACCCGCGGTGCCGGGGCCGGGCGGGACTGCGACGAGCGGTTGCCGCTCGGGCGACCGCCGGAGCCGCCGGGACGGCCGCCGGAACGACGACCTGCGGGAGAACCGCTGTTGGAATGGTTGGGACGGGGACGGTGGGTGGTGCTGGGCATGCTTCAACTGCTCCGATACATCGTCGGCCGCAGACCTGCTCGGCGACGTGCACGGCCAAGGCGGGGGCGTGGACTTCCGGAGCTGCTGCACGCAGCAGCGTCAGAAGCCAGCCGAAGAAGCAGCCCGCCGAGGGGACGAAGCAATCACAGAGGCGACCACGCGGACCACTCGCCCGCGGGAGGGAGACGGCGGAGAAGCCGTCACTGTAGGTGAGTCTAGCAAACCTTGTTCCGCAGGGTTGGGCCGTGCCCGATCCTGCGCCGGCGGCTCGACCAGCCCGGCCGGCCGGGCTACCTGTCGGCGCTTAGTCTGCTTTAAGGTCGACCGATGTACTGGGAGCCCACGTTCTACAGCACGCTGTGGGCCGGCGTGGTGTTCTGGGCTGCTCACGCGCTGCTCTACACGCTCGGCATCTTCGACCTGTCCGGCCAGGGCAAGATCCGGTACGTCCGCAAGGCGCGCTCGCTGCGCAACCCGTGCCGCGAGGCGGCCATCATCCTCGCGCTCTACTCCCTGTGGGGCCTGATCGGCGCCTACAACATCGCCAACTACACCGGGGCCATCTCCCGCGGGGTCGACATCTGGAAGGCCGAGCGCTGGCTGCACCTGCCGAGCGAGGCCTGGATGCAGGGGCCGGCCCTGCACCACGCGTGGGTCGGCAAGGCGCTGAACCAGTACTACATCTACGGCCACGTCAACGCGGTGATCATCCTGCTGGTCTGGCTGTGGTTCCGGCACCGGGACAAGTACCCGCGCGGACGCGCCATCCTGATCCTGTTCACGCTGTCCTCGGTGCTCGTGCAGTGGGTCCCGGTGGCCCCGCCGCGGTTCCTGCACTACGGGGTGGTCGACGTCGGCCGGCTCTACAACCAGACCCTCTACGCCTCCATCCACAGCGGGTCGGCGGACCAGCTCGCGGCGATGCCGTCGGTCCACGAGGGCTGGGCGATCCTGGTCGCGGTGGTGGTCTTCATGTCGACCCGGAGCCGGTGGCGCTACGTGGTCTGCCTGCACCCGGTCCTGATGATGTACGACGTGGTGATGACGGGGAACCACTACTGGGCCGACGGCATCGTGGCCGGAGCGCTGCTGGCGCTGGTGATCGGCGGCCTGCGCCTCTACGACGTGCTGCTGGCCCGCGTGCTGCCCAGCTACCCGCCGGTGCCCCTCGATGCCGCGGAGCCGGTGGCGGCCTGAGTCGTACGGGATGATGAGGGCGAGCCCCAGCGTTGAGCCTCACACGGATTGACCACCGATCGACCCAGCAGCGTGCCAAGGAGTGAAAACCCGTGCTCGACCCCCGCGACCTCTATGAGACCACCGACCTGGCGGGCGCTGCCCCCCGGGAGCAGGTGCTCGTGGTCGCGCTCACCGGTTTCATCGACGCCGGCGGCGCGGCCCGGCTGGCCCGCGAGCACCTGCTCGAGACCTGCCGACCCGAGCTCCTCGCCACCTTCGATGTCGACCAGCTCCACGACTACCGTGCCCGGCGCCCCGCGATGCTCTTCGTCGAGGACCACTGGGAGTCCTACGACGCGCCGCGGCTCGAGGTGCACCAGCTCACCGACGCCGTCGGGCACTCCTTCCTGATGCTGCACGGCGCGGAGCCCGACGTGCAGTGGGAGCGGTTCACCGCAGCCGTCGAGACGCTGGTCGAAGACCTCGGCGTACGGCTGAGCATCGGCCTCAACTCGATCCCGATGGCAGTCCCCCACACCCGGCCGACCGGAGTCACCGTGCACGCCAGCCGGCCCGAGCTGCTCCAGGGCTACGAGCCGTGGCTGCAGTCGGTCCAGGTGCCGGGCAGTGCCGCCCACCTGCTCGAGTTCCGGCTGGCCCAGGCCGGTCGCGCCTCGATGGGTTTCGCCACTCACGTCCCGCACTACCTCGCCCAGACCGACTACCCGAGCGCCGCGGAGCTGCTGCTGACCTCGGTGGCGGGCGCCGGCGGTCTGGTCCTCAACACCGAGTCGCTGCACACCGCGGCGGAGCGGATCCGCGACGAGGTCGACCAGCAGATCGGCTCGAGCGGTGAGGTTGCCGACGTGGTCCATGCGCTTGAGGCGCAGTACGACGCCTACGTGCGCGGCCGTCAGGGCACCAACCTGATCGCCGGCAACGGGCCGCTGCCGACCGCCGACGAGCTGGCGGCCGAGCTCGAGCGGTTCCTGGCCGACCACAGCGGCTCCGGCGACCAGCGCGACCTCGGCGACCTGGGCTGACGGGGCCGCGCACCGGACAACAGTGCGCGGGTCCTAGCGCGATCGTCGAACGGTCAGGACACCGACACCACGGTGAACTTGATGTTGCGGCCCAGCGGGCTCTTGAACGAACCGGTCGCACCGACGTCGGTCTGCTTCAGTGCCCGGCCCAACGGGGAGTCGAGGGTGACGATGTCGACGTCCGGGGCGACGTCCGAGCTGGTGCCGACGAGGTAGGTCTCCTGGTCCGTGGATCCCTCGAAGCTCAGCACGACCGTCGCTCCGAGACCGAGGCCTTCGCGCTTGGCTTGGGCGGGGACCTTGTTGAACAGTGCCTCGCGGAGGCTCCGGATCCGGTCGTCGAGGCGGGACAGCTCGACCTGCGCGTCGTACGAGACCGCCATGTCGCCGGCGTCGCCGGAGTCCGAGAGGATGCCGGCCGCCAGCCGCGGTCGCTCGAACTCGGTGAGCTCGTCCAGCTGCTCCTGCAGGCGCTGACGCGCGGAGTCTGTGGTCGGCGAGCTGATCTGCGACACGGTGGGCCATCCGATTCTCAGTGCACCAACCCGGGCCGAAGGCCCGAGAGGCGGCCAGGTCGACCGCCTCGGACTCAGATCCAACCAGGTCCGCGTGACGATTGGGTTACCTGGGGGGCCAACTCTCAGAACCCCCTCAGGTTCCTGCCATGCCACCCGGGACGTCCGCCCCCGCGTGCGGGCATCCCGGCCGGCACCGGTCACGCGGGGTCGGACGCGTACAGCTCCTCTGCCAGCTCGGTGGCTGGAGTCAGCCTCGCCGCAGCGATCCCGGCAGCACGGGAGGGACCGCGTACCCAGCCGGTCAGCGAGACCGCCAGGCCCAGCACGCCGACGGCGGTGGCGACGAGAATGCCGTCGCGGAAGCCGCTGAGCACTGCGGCCGAGGCGTGGGACGAGCCGGTGCGGCCCGTGACGACGGCCGCCACGACCGCGAGGCCGAAGGCGCCGCCGACCTGGAAGGACGTGTTGAGCAGGCCCGACGCCAGCCCCTGCTCCTCGTCTGCGACGCCACTGGCCGCCTGCACGTTCAGCGACGGGAACCCGATGGCGAAGCCGACGCCGAGCAGCACCATGGTGGGCAGGATGAGCCCGACGTACGACGGTGTGCTGCCGAGCCGAAGGAACAGCGCGTAGCCGGCGGTGAGCGACGTGAAGGCGACGACGAGCAGCCGGGGGGTGCCGTAGCGGTCGATCAGCGGAGCAATGCGGGTCGAGCCCAGCGCGACCACGACACCTGCCGGGAGGAACGCGAGCGCCGCCTGCAGCGAGGACCAGCCGAGCAGCGACTGCAGGTAGAGGGTGCCGATGAACTGGAACCCGATATAGGACCCGAACAGCGCCATCGAGGCCAGGTTGGCCCGGACCAGCGAGCCCGACCTGAGGATCCCCAGGCGTACCAACGGATGTGGACTGTTCAGCTCGATGGTGACGAAGGCCGCGAGGAGAGCGCCGGCGATCACGAAGCCGCCCACGGTGGACAGCGACCCCCAACCCTGGTCCGGGGCCGTGACGACCGTACGGACCAACGCCAGCATGGCGGCGCTCACGGTGACCGCGCCGGGCAGGTCGTAGCCGCCGGCCGACCGCTGGTGCCGCTCTCGAGGAACGAAACGACGCGCGGCGAGGACCACCCCGAGCGCGACCGGCGCCGGCAGCAGGAACGTCCAGCGCCAGCCGAGCTCGGTCAGCAGCCCGCCGAGCACGAGGCCGAGGGAGAAGCCGCTGGCGCCGACCGTGCTGAAGATGCTCAGCGCGCGGTTGCGGGCCGGACCCTCGGCGAAGGTCGTCGTGATGATGGAGAACGCCGCCGGTGCGGTGAACGCCGCGCTGGCGCCTTTGATGAAGCGCGCGATCACGAGCAGGGTGGCGCTCGTCGCGAGGCCACCGAGGGCCGACGCGACGACGAAGACGGACAGCGCGATGAGCAGCACCCGGCGTCGCCCGAGCAGGTCCGCGGCGCGGCCACCCAGCAGCAGCAGGCCGCCGTAGCCGAGGACGTAGCCCGACACGACCCACTGGAGCTGGCCGGTGCTGAGGTGCAGGTCCTGCTGGATCGAGGGCAGCGCCATCCCGACCATCGACACGTCGAGCGCGTCGAGGAACAGGACACCGCACAGCACGACGAGCGTGGCCCAGAGCGCCCGGCTCCAACCGGGCGTGGTCGAGGTGTTCGGGTCAGGAGCGTGGGACGAGGTGAGATCCATGCTTCGACAATACATGCACATACATAGGATGCAAGCGCATAACTTGAGCCGGACATAATGTCCGCCGGTGGTAAACTGCTTGACATGGCCAAGTCCGCAGCAGCTCTCGCAGCGCAGTGGCATGCGCTCGTCGAGCAACATGCCCGCGTCACCATCGCCCTCGAGCGGGCGCTGGCGGAGCACGACCTGGGCATCAGCGAGTTCGAGGTGCTCGCGGAGCTCGCGTCAGCCCCGGAGAACGAGTGCCGGATGCAGCAGCTCTCGGGGACCGTCCACCTCAGCCAGAGCGCACTGTCCCGGGTCGTCGGCCGCCTCGAGGAGCAGGGTCTGGTCTCCCGGTTCATGTGCAAGGACGATCGCCGCGGTATCTTCGCCGCGCTCACCCCGGCCGGCCGGGAGCGCTACGAGCTCGCCCGCCCGACCCATGGCCGGGTGCTGGCGCAGAACCTCGGCTAGCCGCGCAGAGCGTCCAGGAAGGCCAGCTGTCGGGCGTGCTGGTAGGGCCCGCCGCCCTCGTGCCCGTTGTACGCGTACACCGCGATGTCCTTGGCCGCCGCGTAGACGTTGTAGGCCGCGAAGACCGTCGACGGCGGGCAGGTCTCGTCCATCAACGCCACCGAGAACAGCGCCGGCGCCGTGGCCCTGGCCGCGAACGACGTCCCGTCGAAGTAGGCCAGGGTCGCGAACGTCTCCTCCACCCGGTCTCGGTAGCCCTGCAGGTAGTCCGAGATCTCGCGGTACGGGTAGGCGTCGGTGACCGCCACCGCCCTGCGGTAGTCGCACAGGAACGGCACGTCGGGCAGCACGCCGGCCAGCCCCTCGACCAGGCCGGCCACCGCGAGGGAGATGCCGCCGCCCTGGCTGACGCCGTGCACGACGACCCGGGTCTCGCGCAGCGGCTCGTACGACCGGACGAAGTCGACGGCGAGCACGGCGTCGGTGAGCAGCCGCCGGTAGTAGTGGTTGCCGGGGCTGTCGATGCCCCGCAGCATCAGGCCCGGCGGCTGCGGCGGCATGGTGGCGATGTCGGGCGTGGCGCCGTTGCCGTGGTGCGGGTTCCAGCCCTGGCCACGGCTGTCGACGAGGAGCAGGGCGTGGCCGGCCGAGCTCCAGATCAGGTTCTCGGCCGGGAAGCCCCGACCGAGGCTGTAGCCCTGGTACTGCACGACGGTCACCTCGGGCGTCATCCCCCGCGGCAAGATCAGCCAGGCCGCGATCGGCTGGCCACCGAAGCCCGCGAACCGCACGTCGAACACCTCGACGGTCCGCAGGCCGACGTCGACGGCGGTCACCGTTGCCGGGCGGGTCGCGGCGCGGGACTCGGCCAGCGTCGCCGCCCAGAAGCCCTCGAAGTCCGCTGGCTCCACCGACTGCGGCTGTACGGCGTGCAGCGCATCGAGCGGGAGATCGTTGAACACGGTGCTGTCCTCCATGACCTGCGCCGGACCGACGGTCCAGCGGACACATTGTATACATTGGCGTTGCGATACGGTGCACCACCATGACCGCCCCACAGCCCGTGCTCGAAGTCGGCGGCAGCCACGTGACCGGCGCCCTGATCGACCTGCAGTCCCCGGACCCCGTGGGCAAAACCGTACGGCTGCCGCTCGACTCGTCAGCAGACGCCGCCAGCATCCTCGCGACGCTGCTCGAGGCCGGCCGGCTGCTCGGGGCCGGCCCGGGTGCCCACTGGGCGGTGGCCTTCCCTGGCCCGTTCGACTATGCCTGCGGTGTCGGGCAGTTCGCCGGTGTCGGCAAGTTCGACGCCCTGCACGGTGCGGATGTCCGGCAGGCTCT
>JAWWOL010000203.1:0-2596 GCA_033851695.1 Frankiales bacterium | reverse complement strand
GAGCTGTTGCTGCCGCAGGCCGCGCTGGTGAGCGCGAGGGCGCCGACGGCGAGGGTGACGCCGGTACGGCGGGCAGACAGGGTGACGATCCTCAACGTGACCTCCAGCAAGGGCGACGGCTCGGTTCGCCGTCGCGACTCCCCGAGTATGGCCCGCCTGATGCTCCCACAGGACACAGGGAGGTCAAGATTCGATCGCGTGATCCCGTCGTCACCAGGGGGTTACTTCGACGTAATGCGTTGACGGCTGGATCCCCGACAACGGATAGCGCAGCGACGGGTCGAGCCGGGTGGCCGGCCGCGTACGCTTCGGCCCATGCTGGCCGTGACCGCTGCACGCAGCTCGCCCGATGATCCACTCTCCGCACTCGAGGTCGGCGAGCGGCCCGACCCGGTCGCCGGGCCAGGGTGGGTGCGGGTCAAGGTCCGCGCCGCCGCCCTCAATCATCACGACCTGTGGACCCTGCGCGGCGTCGGCATCAGTGCCGAGCGGCTACCGATCGTCCTGGGCGGGGACGCCTCCGGTGTGGACGAGGGGGGCGACGAGGTCGTTGTACACGCCGTGATCGGCGACCCCGATGCCGGTGGTGGCGACGAGACCCTCGACCCGAAGCGCACGCTGCTGTCGGAGCTGCACGACGGCACCCTGGCCGACTACGTCTGCGTACCTGCCCGCAACCTCGTCCGGAAGCCGGCCGAGCTGACGTTCGACGAGGCGGCCTGCCTGCCGACCGCGTGGCTGACCGCGTACCGGATGCTGTTCACCAAGGCTCAGGTCCGCCCGGGTGACCGGGTCCTCGTCCAGGGCGCCGGCGGCGGCGTGGCGAGTGCGGCGACGGTCCTCGCGTCGGCAGCCGGCTGTCACGTGACGGTGACGAGCCGCGACCCGGCCAAGCGGGACAAGGCGAAAAGCCTTGGTGCGCAAGACGTTGTCGAGCCGGGCACTCGGTTGAGCGACCGGGTGGACGTCGTCATCGAGACCGTCGGCGAGGCCACGTGGAAGCACTCGCTGGCCTCGCTGCGCCCCGGCGGCAAGGTCGTCGTCGCCGGTGCGACGACGGGCGCGGCGCCGCCGGCGGAGCTCAACCGGGTGTTCTTCCTGCAGCTCTCGGTGGTCGGCACGACCATGGGTACGCGCGCCGAGCTGGAGGCGCTGCTCCGGTTCCTGGTCACGAGCGGTGTCCGGCCCGAGATCGACCGGGTCTATGCGCTCGCCGACGCCCGGCAGGCGTTCGAGCGACTGGCGCGGGGCGAGCAGTTCGGCAAGATCGTCCTGCGCCCGTAGGACGACGGATCAGTCGTCGTCCTGGTCGTCGCGGGCGAGCCAGGTCGCCAGCCGCTCGACCGGCACCTCGAACTCCGGGTTGAGGTCGACGAACTCCTGGAGCTTGGCCGACAGCCAGGCCAACGACACCTGCTCGTCGCCGCGCCGGGCCTCGAGCTCCTCGATCCCCCGATCGGTGAAGTACATCTCAGGAGCGCAGCGCCGCGTCGACCAACGCAGCCTGCTCGGCCTCGTGCACCGTGGACGAGCCCGCGGACGGCGCCGCGCTCGCCGGACGGGACACCCGGCGCAGCGCCCGGCCCCCGAGGTGCTCCGGCAGGTTGATCGCCATGAACGGCCAGGCGCCCATGTTGGCCGGCTCCTCCTGCACCCAGACCACGTCCTGCAGGTTGGGGTAGGACGCCAGCGCGGCGTTGATCTCGGCAGCGGGCAGCGGGTAGAGCTGCTCGACCCGTACCAGAGCAGTCGACGCCTCGGCATCCCCCTGGCTGTCGCGCTTGCGGCGCGCCGCCAACAGGTCGTAGTAGACCTTGCCGGTGCAGAGCACGACCCGGTGTACGGCCTCGCGGGCCACGGTGTCGTCGATCACCGGGCGGAAGCCGGCGCTGGTGAACTCGGCCTCGGTGGACGTCGCCGCCTTGGACCGCAGGATGGACTTGGGGGTGAAGACCACCAAGGGCTTGCGCCGGGAACGCTTGGCCTGCAGGCGAAGCAGGTGGAAGTAGTTGGCCGGCGTAGTCGGAACCGCGACGGTCAGGTTGTCCTCGGCACACAGCGTGAGGAACCGCTCGATGCGGGCGGAGGAGTGGTCGGGGCCCTGGCCCTCGTAGCCGTGCGGGAGCAGCAGGCCCACGCCGGAGCGCTGGCCCCACTTGGCCTCACCGGCCGAGATGAACTCGTCGATGATCGACTGGGCGCCGTTGACGAAGTCGCCGAACTGCGCCTCCCACAGCACCAGTGCCTGGGGCCGGGCGACCGAGTAGCCGTACTCGAAGCCCAGCGCCGCGAACTCGCTCAGCAAGGAGTCGTAGACGTAGAACGGGCCCTGGTCCGGCGCGAGGTAGCGCAGCGGGGTGTGCTCGGCGCCCGTCTCGCGGTCGATCAGCACCGAGTGCCGCTGGCCGAACGTGCCACGCCGGCTGTCCTGCCCGGCCAGGCGTACGGGACGGCCCTCGATCAGCAGCGTGCCGAACGCGAGCGTCTCGCCCATCGCCCAGTCGACCGCGTTCTCGTCCAGCATCTGGGTGCGCCGCTGGAGCATCGGCAGCAGCCGCGGGTGGACGGTGAAGCCCTCGGGCACCTCGAGCTGACC
>JAWWOL010000163.1:0-4948 GCA_033851695.1 Frankiales bacterium | reverse complement strand
GGCGGCGCAACATCGCGATGCTGGTGGTGCTCTCGGCGATCCCGATCCTGATCGGCGTCGCGCTCAAGGCCTCCGGCCAGGGGCGCGGCGGAGGACCGGCGTTCTTCTCGCTGGTCACCGGCAACGGGCTGTTCCTTGCCTTTGCCGCGCTGACCGTGTGCCTGCCGGTCTTTCTGCCGCTGGCGGTGGCCGTCGTCGGCGGCGACGCGGTTGCCGGCGAGGCCTCGGCGGGGACGTTGCGCTACCTGCTCACGGTGCCGGTCTCCCGTGCGCGGCTGCTGGCGGTCAAGGCGATCGGGCTGCTGGCCTACCTCGCTGCCGGCGTCGGGGTGGTCGCCGTCACCGGCGGTGTCATCGGCGCCGTGCTGTTCGGGCTGCACGACGTGGTGCTGCTCTCGGGCGACACCGTGCCGGCGCTGGACGGCGCCGTCCGTACCCTCGGCGTCTGCGCCTTCGTCTTCGTCGACCTCGTGGGCCTGGCCGCGATGGCACTGTTCTTCTCGACCCTGACCGAGGTCCCGGTGGGGGCGATGGCCGGCACCATCGCGACGGCGATCGCGTTCGCCGTCCTCGACTCGGTGCCGCAGCTGAGCAGCATCCACCCGATCCTGCTGACCCACCACTGGCTGGACTTCTCGGAGCTGCTGCGCGGTCAGGTGCACATCTGGTCGCTGCTGCACTCGACGTTCGTGCCGCTGGCCTACACCGCGATCTTCGGGTCGCTGGCCTGGGCCAAGATCACCTCGGCGGACATCACCTCCTGAGCCGGGGCGTGATCCCGGCCGCGGGGACCACCCCGGGCCGAGGCCGTGGAACATCGCGCACGTCCCCGCAAGGGTGATGTTCCACGCGGCGGGTCCAAGCGCCGGGTACGGCAGTGGCCCGGCGCACGAACGGCGGCGGCCCCCCCCGCCGAGGTGCGTGAGCGTCAGGCGTTGACCGACTCCTCGTGCAGGTCGACCTGGTCGAGCAGGGGCTCGCCATGTGCGTGCAGCTTCGACGGCTGGACCCGCAGGATCTTGGCCACGCTCTCCGGCAGCCACCAGTTCCAGCGGCCGAACAGCACCACCAACGAGGGCACCAGCAGCGCCCGGACGATGGTCGCGTCCAGCAGGATCCCCACGCCCAGCGCGGTGGCGAACACCTTGATGTCGGTGCCCGGTGCCGAGGCAAGCGCGGCGAAGGAGAAGAACAGGATCAGCGCGGCTGAGGTCACCAGCCGCCCTGTGCGGCCCAGACCGCGGACCACCGCGGCCTGGGTCGAGCCACTGCGGTCGTACTCCTCGCGCATCCGGGCCAGGATGAACACCTCGTAGTCCATCGACAGGCCGAACAGGAACGCGAAGATCAGCGGCGGCAGCCAGAACGTCATCGCCCCGGTCGCGGCGATGCCGAACACCGCGTTGGACCCGTGGCCGTCCTGCCAGAAGTAGGTCGAGACGCCCAGCACCGCTGCCAGGCTGATCAGGTTGAGCACGACAGCCTTGAGTGGGAGCAGGATCGAGCGGAACGTCCGGACCAGCAGGATGAACGTGATGACCGCGATCAACCCGATGACATAGGGGAAGTTGTCGTAGACCGCGTGCCGGTAGTCCACGATCGTGGGCCCGAGACCGGCCGCCCCCACGTAGCCGGGCAGCGCCTTGCCGGTCTTGGACACCTGGTCGACGATGGCGACCGAGCTGGAGGCGACGGTCTCCTTGTCCGGGATGACATCGACGGCGCTGATGCCGTTCTTGCCGGGCGGGTTGGGCACCGCGGCGCGAATGCCGGGAATCTTGGCTGCGGCATCCGCGATCGCCTTGGTCTGTGCCGCCGTGCCGTTGCTGGCAATCACGATCGGGGTCAGTGCGCCGCTGCCGATGCCGCCCTGCGCGAGGGACTGCAACGTCTTGTAGGCCGCCGAGGTGGTCCCCTGCGACTTCGTGCTCGACTGGCCGAACTGGATGCTGTGGAGCGGGGCGATGGCGAAACCGAGCAGGATCAGCGCACCCCCGGCGGCGACCCATGGCTTGCGCACGATGGCCTTGGCCCAGGCCGTCCAGCCGCGGGACGCCACGCCCTCCTTGCGGATGTGCGGGATGTCGACGCGGCGACCGACCGAGGCGAGCAGCGCGGGAAGCAGGGTGAGCACGACTGCGACGGAGCACAGCGGGATCAGCATGCCGCCGAAGCCCATGCTCCGCAGCAGCGGCACCGGCACCACGACCAGCGCCAGGAGGCTGATGGCCACGGTGACCCCGGAGGCGAACACCGCGTGACCGGCGTGGCGGACCGAGATCCGTACCGCCTCGTCGTTGGACGCGCCGTGGGCGATCTCCTCACGCCAGCGGGAGACCACGAGCAGTGAGTAGTCGATGGCGACACCGAGGCCGACCAGCGCGATGAGGAACTGGACGACGAAGCTGACATCGGTGAACGTCGTCAGCAGCAGCACGATGAGGAACGTGGTGAGGATGGACACCGCGGCGATCAGCAGCGGCACCAGCGCCAGCAGGGAGGCGAAGACGAAGGCGAGGACCGCGAGCGCGCCAAGGGCGCCGAGCAGCGTCTCGGTCAGGATGCTCGGCCCGTTGTCACTGCTGCTGTCGCCGGCCGCGAGCTGGGCGTAGCCGGTGATCGATCCGGTGAGGTGATGGGCCGCCACCGATGAGTTGAACGCCGCCTCGACCTTGCTCTTGAGCGGGTCGACGAAACCGTTCGGCTGCGGCTCGTAGACCAGGCCGAAGGTGGTCCGCCCGTCGGAGGTGACCATGCCCTTGTCCTGGGTCATGGAGTAGTCGACGACACGCAGGCTCGGGATCGCCCGCAGCGAGTCGAAGACCGCCTTCACATCCGCGGCGGAGCCGGCCACCGTCTGACCGCTGGCCACGGTGACCACCGGCACGTAGGCCGCCTGCGCGTTGGCGCCGTCGTAGGCCTTGATGAGCTTCTGCTCGGTCTCGTAGCCACTCTGGCCGGGAAGGGAGAAGTCGTAGCTGAGCCGTTTACTGACCGCACCGGACGCGAAGAAGCCCGCCACGAAGACCAGGAACCAGAAGGCGAAGATCTTGCGGCGGTGGGTGAGGACGAAGGACGAGAGACGATCCATCAGGTTCTCCTGGGATGAGCAGCGAGGAGCTGGAGCTGGGGACGACGCAGGGACAGGACGACCGACCGGCGTTGATGACTTCCTACCGCACCCCGCCGACAGAAAGCCACGCGGTTAGCCGGGAGGCGAAAACCATTGCTTAGACAACATTTCTGCCTTGGCGGACAACGAGAGAAGATATGACCTACGGGCACCTAAAAGGGGACACACTGAACCCCACCGAGAGCCACCGGACGAACACGAACGGACGGTAGACGTATGACGACCATCGGACTCATCGGTGCCGGAAACATCGGCAGTACGCTCGCCCGCCACTTCAGCCGTCTCGGCTACGAGGTGGCGGTTTCCAACTCGCGTGGTCCCCATACGCTCAAGGCTCTGCAGCGCGAGCTGGGCGATCGCGCGCACGCTCTCAGCGTGGCCGACACCGCTGAGTACGGCGACGTCTGCGTGGTCAGCATCCCGCTGGCTTCCTACCGCGACGTGCCGCGGGCCGGGCTCGAGGGCAAGGTGGTCATCGATACCTGCAACTACTATCCGCAGCGGGACGGTCACTTCCCCGAGCTCGACGACGACTCCACCACCTCGAGCGAGCTGATCGCTGCCCACCTGCCGACGTCACACGTGGTGAAGGCCTTCAACGCCATCACGTCCGGGCACCTCGCCGAGTGGGGGCGCCCGGCAGGCGACCCGAGCCGAATCGCGATCCCGATCGCCGGCAACAACCCGGCAGCCAAGCTGACAGTGGCAGCCCTCATCGACGAGATCGGCTTCGACGCGGTCGACACCGGCGACCTCGGCTCCAGCCGTTCCTTCCAGCCGGGTGCGGTGCTGTACGGCGCTGATGCCTCCGCCGCAAAGGTCCGGGCAACCCTCGGTTTCGCCGGATAGCCGGTCTGCACCATTTGTTGCGGAGTGGACTAGACCAAGTAGCGCAACTTGGTTGCTGAAACACAAATAGCGATCACCACGGGCTATAGAGACGGACCAGGCGGTCGATGAGAGCGACCTAACGCGCCCCTGTCGGGGGCCACCGCCCGTGAGGACCTTCATGTCGCAGCGATTGCGTCGTCGGTTGACGACGTCCCTGGCCGTTCTGGCCACCGCCCTCTCATCGGCCGTCGGCGTCGGCGCCCTGACCGCCACCTCGGCCAGCGCTACCTCCAGCGTCGCCTACGACGGCGGCTCCTGGACCGGCGGCTCCTGGGGCCTCAACAGCGCCGGCTCCTGCGGAGGTTGCGTCGACGCCCTCGAGCAGCGCTTCGTCGCCGCCACCAGCGGCCCCGCTGCCAAGATCGTCCTGCCCACTCCGTGGTCGCAGACAGCGCCGACGGTGGAGATCCGCAGCGCCGAGAACTTCCCCTCCGACGGTGCCACGGTGGTGGCCACCCAGGTGTCGTCCTCGCTGTTCCACCCGGGCCAACAAGACTCGACCACGACGTTCCGGATGTCGGGGGAATTGCTCACGGCTGGTGACACCTACGTCGTCGTCGTCAGGGTGGCCGCCGACAGTAGCAGCGTGGTCGGCTTCAACTACACGGGCTCCTACAACCCGGACAGCGGCTTCGGCTACCACTACAACGGGTCTTGGACCGCGTACGGCTACTACACCCTCCCAGTACAGGTCTACGAGTCGGACGGGGCGGACCCGCCGACCGTGTCCGCAACGGTCAGCCCGGTCACGCCGGACGGCACCAACGGTTGGTACAAGACCGCGCCGACCGTGCATTTCGCCTGTGACGACGACCTCGCGGTCCTCGACTGCCCGGCCGACTACGTAGTGGCCGAGGGCGGCCAGGACGCCACCTCCGGCACCGTGCACGACGACAACGGCAACACCGCCGACTGGTCGCTGCC
>JAWWOL010000148.1:0-5561 GCA_033851695.1 Frankiales bacterium | reverse complement strand
CACGAGCAGGTACCACGCGCTGTTCCCGGTGGCGCGCAGGAGAGTCTCGGTGACGGCCAGCAGCGCCAGCAGGGTCCCGCCGGCAGCCTGCGCGTGCGGGGCTGCGGCGAGCCGGTCCCGCCACTCCCGCACTCTGGCCATGCGCCATTGTCACCGGTCACGGCCGGCCCGACGTCCCCCGTACGAGGGACGCTTCTGCGGGCAGCGGCCGCGAAGATCGCTCCGGAGGGTGACGACCGGCGACCCCGCCTTCCCTAGCGTTGCGGCCATGGAAGCAGGCATCGAGGTAACCGGGCTGCGCAAGAGAGTCGGGCAGACCCTTGCGCTGGACGGACTGTCCTTCGCCGTACGGCCGGGCAGCGTCACCGGCTTCGTCGGGCCCAACGGGGCCGGCAAGTCGACGACGATGCGGGTGATCCTCGGCCTGGACTCGGTGGACGAGGGCAGCGCGCTGGTCGGCGGGCAGCCGTACTCCAGCCTGCGTCACCCCCTGCACCACGTCGGCTCGCTCCTGGACGCGGCGGCCCTACAGCCGAGCCGGAGCGCGCGCAACCACCTGCTCTGGCTGGCCCACTCCCAGTGCCTGGGCACCCGGCGGGTCGACGAGGTGCTCGAGCAGGTCGGCCTGGTCCCGGCCGCGCGGCGCAAGGCCGGCGGCTACTCCCTCGGCATGCGGCAGCGGCTCGGGATCGCGGCGGCGCTGCTCGGCGACCCGCCGGTCATCATGCTCGACGAGCCGTTCAACGGCCTCGACCCCGACGGCATCGTGTGGATCCGCGGCTTCCTGCGGTCGCTGGCTGCGCAGGGTCGAGCGGTGCTGGTCTCCAGCCACCTGATGAGCGAGCTGCAGGACGCCGCCAGCCACCTGGTGGTGATCGGCCGCGGACGCCTGGTCGCCGACACCAGCGTGGCGGAGCTGATCTCGGCGGCCTCGGGCGGCCGGGTCGAGCTGCGGACGGCGGCCAGGTCCGAGGCGATGACGGTGCTCGCGCACGCCGGCGGCACTGTCGCCTCCACCGGGCCGGACACCCTCACCGTCTCCGGACTGGAACCCGCGCAGATCGTCACGCTGCTCGGCGAGAGCTCGGTGCCGTTCTCCGAGGTGTCCGCGCACAAGGCCTCGCTGGAGGAGGCGTACATGGAGCTCACCAGGGACGCCGTCGAGTTCCGCGCCACGGACGCGCCGCGATGACCGGCTTCGCCGCCCTG
The DNA here is from genome assembly GCA_033851695.1 of Frankiales bacterium. GTDB lineage: Bacteria > Actinomycetota > Actinomycetes > JAWWOL01 > JAWWOL01 > JAWWOL01. Next base: position 4,352 of record JAWWOL010000148.1, on the reverse strand, counting down.
CTGCGGGCTGAGTGGACCAAGGTCCGGACCGTCCGCGGTTGGGTGTCCGGGCTGGCGGCCGCCGCCCTGGTGACCGTACTGCTGGGCATGCTCACCCTCGGCGGTGGCGGCAGCCGGTGCGGCAGTCCAGGCTGCGGACCCACACTGGGGCCGGGCGGCGAGGGAGTGGCCGACGCCTTCACGTTCGTGCACCAGCCGCTGGAGGGGGACGGCAGCATCACCGTACGGGTGACCTCACTCACCGGGGACGGGGGCGGGCTGCAGGAATGGGCGAAGGCGGGGGTGATCATCAAGCGGGACACCACGCAGGGGTCGGCGTACGCGGCGGTGATGATCACCGGCAGCCACGGCGTGCGCATGCAGGACGACTTCACGCACGACACGGCCGGCAGCCCGGCCGCTGTGACCTCCCGGTGGCTTCGACTGGTCCGCGCCGGCGACACCCTGACCGGCTACGAGTCCGCCGACGGGATGAGCTGGACCAGGGTGGGCACCGCCCATCTGAGTGGGCTGCCCGCGGCGGTGCAGGCCGGACTCTTCGTCACCTCGCCGGACTCCACGGTGACCCAGCAGAGCTTCGGTTCCGCGGGCTCGTTCGGAGGCCCGAGCCAGGCGACCGCCGCCTTCGACCACGTCAGCCTGCAGGGGCGCACGCCCGGGAGTACGTGGAGCGACGACGAGATCGGGCGAAGCACCGGCGGTCCGGCCCCGACCCCCTACGTCGGATTCCGCCGGTCCGGCGGGACCTTCACGCTCAGTGGCTCAGGCGACATCGCCCCGGACGTGGCGGGGCCGGACGGCGACACTCTCGAGCGCAGCCTGGTGGGCGTGTTCGGCGGCCTGATCGCAGTCATCGTCGTCGCGACGATGTTCATCACGTCGGAGTATCGCCGCGGACTGATCCGCACCACTCTCGCCGCGAGTCCGGGCCGCGGCCGCGTGCTGGCAGCGAAGGCAGTGGTCATCGGCAGCGTCGCCTTCGCGGCTGGCCTGGTCGGGACTGCCGGCGCCAGCTGGATCGTCGGGGGGATCCGGCACCAGCAGGGCCAGCTGGTCCTTCCGGTGTCCACCCTCACGGCGCTGCGGGTCGTGGTCGGTACGGCAGCGCTGATCGCCGTGGTCGCCGTGCTCGCCCTTGCTGTCGGCACCTTGTTGCGGCGCGGGGCGACGGCCGTCACGACGGTCATCGCGCTCGCGGTTCTCCCGTACGTGCTGTCGGTGGCCCCGGTGCTGCCGGTCGGCGCGGCGCAGTGGGCGCTTCGGCTGACCCCCGCCGCCGGCTTCGCCATCCAGCAGAGCACGCCGCAGTACGCGCAGGTCAGCGCCGCCTACACGCCGCTGACCGGCTTCTTCCCGTTGGCGCCGTGGGCCGGCTTCGCGGTCCTCTGCACCTGGACCGCGGCAGCGCTCGGGCTGGCGCTGGTGTTCCTCCGTCGGCGCGACGCGTGAGGCAAGCGCTGCACGCCGAGTGGACCAAGCTCCGTACGGACGCCGGCATCGGCTGGCTGCTGCTGGCCTCGGTCGCGCTGACGGTGGGGCTGAGTGCGGCCGCTGCTGCCGCCCGGACCGCTGGGTCGGCCGACCTCGACGCGACCAAGCTCAGCCTGGTGGGTGTCGACCTCGGCCAGGCCGCTGTCGCCATCCTCGGGGTGACGGTGATCTGTGGCGAGTACGCCACGGGGATGATCCGCACCAGCCTCACGGCCGTTCCGCGGCGCGTGACCGTACTGGCAGCCAAGGCAGCCACCCTGACCGCCGCCGTGGTCGTCACTGCGACGGTCGCGGTGGCCGGGTCCCTGCTCGCGGCCCGGCTCACCCTGCCCGCCACCGTGACCCCGTCGCTGACCGCAGGACCGACGGTGCGCGCGGCCTTCGGCTCGGTCCTGTACCTCGCGCTGATCGGCCTGCTCAGCCTCGGAGTCACCTTCGCGGTACGGGACTCTGCCGTCGCGATCGGGGCCGTGCTCGCCCTGCTCTACCTCTTCCCGATCCTGATTCAGGCGGTCACCGACAAGGATTGGCAGCGGCACCTTCAGCAGATCGCCCCGATGAATGCCGGCCTCGCCATCCAGAACACCGTGCACCTGCGGGGGCTGCCGATCAGCCCCTGGTCAGGCCTCGGCGTGCTCGCCGCCTGGGCCCTTGCCGCCCTCGTCCTCGGGGGACTGGTTCTGCAGCACCGCGACGCGTAGCGCCGACCGCCAGCCTGGTTTTGTGCGCCTACGGACCGGGAACAGCCGACCCTCTGCACCCGACAGAGGACGGCGCAGCGTCGCGCTGAGGAGGAAGCGATGACCCCCGCACCCCGTGCCGCCACGCAGCACCTGGCGGACCTGCTCTCGGGAGTGACCGCCGGACGGCTCCCGCCCGAGGTTCTGGCCGCAGGTCCGGCCGACCGCAGGGACCGGTTCCTGACCTTGCTGTCGATCTACGACCTGCACAGTGCGCCGGTGAGCGAGCTCGGCGACCGTGCCCGGTTCCAGCACCACCCGGCAGTCGCGGAGCTCAAGGGCCGGCTCGAGGCCGAGTGGCTGGGCGAGCTGGACGCGCGCCCGCTGCCTACGGACCTGCCGGCCGACCCGGTCGCGGCGATGCGGGCTCTCGCCGCGCGGGACAGGTTGCCGGAGCCGTACAAGTGGCTTGCCCGCGAAGCCTCGTACGAGGACCTGGTGTGGCTCCTCGCCCTCGAGGGTGGCCCCGACGGCGGGTTCGACGACCTGGTGGCCGTCTGCCAGGTCGGGCTCGACGGGTCGGCCAAGCTCGAGCTGGCGAACAACTACTGGGACGAGATGGGCAATGGCGACCCGGCCGCCATCCACACGGAGCTGCATCGCCGGCTGGCCAAGGCTTTGCGGTTCCCGGTGATCCCCCGCGAGGTCCAGCCGGTCGCTGCGCTGGAACGTTCGGCCCTGGGCGGTCTGCTCGCGACGAACCGCTGGCTGCAGCCCGAGATGCTGGGCGCACTGGGGCTGATCGAGCTGCAGGCCGGTCCACGTTGCCGTCTGGTGCTGCAGGCTTTCGACCGGGTGGGTGCCCCCCGCGACGCCTACCCGTTCTACGAGGTGCATGCCGAGGTCGATCCACGCCACGGCAAGGACTGGCTGGAGTTGGCCGTCGGCCCGGTGGCGGTCGAGCAGCCTGACTGGGGGCCGCGGATCGTCCGTGGTGCCTGGTGGCGGGCCGTGGTCAACGCGGCGTTCTTCGACACGGCAACCACTATGGTTCGCCTGGGAAGGGACGTCGCCTGATCGGGCGGTTCGACCGGCGGCCGGCCCCCGGCAAGGGAGGGCGTGCAGTGGAGCGCAGGGACGTCCCATGACCAGCGTCGGCGGCGACCGGGCCCCGATCGAGCAGCAGGCCGTCATCGGCCGCTACGCCGGGCCGGACTCCGACCAGCACGTCGAGGTGGTGCTCAAGAACTTCCCGCTGCAGGTGTTCGCGGAAGCCCGGCAGCGGCACGACGACCTGATGCGCGAGTTCGCGCTGCTCGCGATGCGCCCCCCCAGTGACGGCGCCCGGCCGTTGCCGCACCGGCTGCTCGAGCTGGTCGACATCCTCGGCCGCCGCTACGGCGGGAGCGCGGACCGCAGCGACAAGGGCCGCGACGAAGCGGTCGAGCGCGGCGAGCTGGCCATGGACCTGCGCTACGTCGTGCCGGTGTCGATCGGGCCGGCGATGGAGGGGCTCGCCCGTCTGATGGCGGAGGCCGACGAGTTCTGCGCGAGCGAGGACCTGCTGACGCTGGCCCCGGACGAGCTGACCGTCCACTTCCGCGAGTGGTTCTGTCAGGAGTTCATCGACCAAGCGGCCGGCCGGCCGCCGACGGCGTGGGATGGCGCCCTGCTGCCCGCCGGCTCTGAGCACGGCTGACCTGCGACTCACCGCCGTGGTGTTTGCCAGGCGGCCTGTCGGGCGCGACCCAGGATGCTGCAGCTCGCGCCCCGCACCAGCCAGCACGGGATCACTGGGCGCGTGGCTTCACCCGTACGGGCGAGCGTCGTTCCCGGGGTCGGCGGGTAAAAGCTGCGCCAGGCACCGGTCGTCCGACTGGGGCCGCTCGAGGAGGAATTGTCATGGGTATCGGGATCAGCGTCTTTCTGTTGGCCGTGGGTGCGGTCCTCGCCTTCGCTGTCGACGCGGTGGTGCCCAATGTCGACCTGGTCACCGTCGGCGTCATCTGCATGGCGGCAGGGGCTCTCGGCCTGCTCATGTTCTTGACGATCTGGGGTCCGCGGCGGCGGGCCGTCGGCCCGTACGCTGCCACCGACCACACCGTCGTCAGCGAGCGCATGGCGACGCCGACCGGCGAGCGCACCGTCGTCCGCGAGAGCACCAACGGTTACTGACTCGCC
>JAWWOL010000145.1:0-3029 GCA_033851695.1 Frankiales bacterium | reverse complement strand
CGCTGGAGGTCATCGTCCTGGCGGTGCTCTTCTCGCTGGTGGTCGGCGTCCCGCTGGGGCTCTACTCCGGCTACTTCGGCGGCTGGGCCGACCGGGTGCTCGTGCTTGTCATGGACGCGATGTTCGCCTTCCCGTCGCTGCTGCTGGCGATCCTGGTCGCGGTCTACACCGGCGGCAAGTTCAGCTGGCTCGGAGCCGGCTTCGGCGGCATCATGTCCGCGGCCGTCTCCATCACCGTCATCTACGTGCCGCAATACTTCCGCGTCATCCGCAACAGCGTCATCAGCGTCCGCGAGGAGCCCTATGTCGAGGCCGCCCAGGTGCTCGGCGCCAAGCCCCGTACGGTGATCGGCAAGTACGTGTTCGGCAACGTGGTGCAGAACGTCCCGGTCATCGCGACGCTGAACGCCGCGGATGCGCTGCTCACCCTGGCCGGGCTGGGGTTCCTTGGCTACGGCGTCCAGCCGACCGATGCGGCCGAGTGGGGCTATGACCTGCAGCGTTCGCTCGAGGAGATCAGCGGCGGGGTGTGGTGGACGTCGGTCTACCCGGGGCTGGCGATCGTGCTCCTGGTCACCGGCCTGACCCTGGTGGGGGAGAGTCTCAACGACATGGTCAACCCGACCCTGCGCCGGCGCCGGCTGCTGCCGGTGACCATCGCCGACACCGCTGAGGGCGAGGACGGATGAGCGACCTCGCGGTGACAACGCCCGGCACCGACCCGGTGCTCTCGGTGCGGGCCCTCCAGGTCTGGTACGGGACCCCGCGCGGCGCCGTGCGCGCTGTGGACGACGTCTCCTTCGACCTGCGCAAGGGCGAGACCCTCGGCCTGGTGGGCGAGTCCGGCTGCGGCAAGTCGACGCTCGGCCGAGGGGTGCTCGGTCTGCTGCCGAGCGCCGCCAAGACGGCCGGATCGGTGAAGTTCCAGGGCCAGGAGCTGGTCGGGGCATCACCGCGCGAACTGCGCAGGTTGCGCGGGCCGTCGCTGGGCCTGATCTTCCAGGAGCCGATGACCCGGCTCAACCCGCTGCTGCGGATCTCCGCGCACTTCGAGGAGACGCTGCACACGCATGAGCCGTCCCTGACCAAGCAGCAGCGTCGCCGGCGTGCCCTCGACGCGCTGGGCTCGGTGGGCATCCCGCCGACCCGCTACGACCACTACCCGCACGAGGTCTCCGGCGGCAAGCGCCAGCGCAGCCTGATCGCCGTGGTGCTGGACCTCAACCCGGCGATGGTCGTCGCCGACGAGCCGACGACCGCCCTGGACGTCCTGGTGGAGGCGCAGATCCTGCGCATCCTTGCCGACATCAAGGCCAACTTCGACACGTCGATCCTGCTGATCACGCACAACCTCGGCATCGTGGCCGAGGCGTGCGACCGGGTGGCGGTCATGTACGCGGGCAAGATCGTCGAGCAGGGCGACGCTGCTGAGGTCTTCCAGAGCCCGCAGCACCCCTACACCGCTGAGCTGCTGCGCTCGACGATCTCGCTCTCGACCGTCGACCTGCACTCGATCCCCGGCGCACCACCGGATCTCGTAGACCCGCCGCCCGGCTGCCGGTTCCATCCGCGGTGCCCGAGCGCCATGCACGTCTGTGCCTCCCGGGTTCCCGTGACCGTCGGGTCGTCGTTCGGGCACGACGTCGCCTGCTGGCTGCATGGACCCGGGGAGCTCATCCCGGCCGACGGGACCCGACCCCTGGAGCGGGAGGAGATCGCCCATGCCGACGAAGCCTGACCTGCTCGAGGTCCGCGACCTCAAGGTGCACTTTCCTTTGCGCGGAGGCGCTCTGGACCGGTTGACCGGCCGCAACGGCGGTGCGGTCAAGGCCGTCGACGGGGTGTCGTTCTCGCTCGCGCCGGGCGAGGTGCTCGGCGTCGTCGGTGAGTCCGGCAGCGGCAAGACGACCCTGGGCAGAGCCATCGTGGGCATGGCGCCGGTCACGGGCGGCACCATGTCGTTCGAGGGCCGCGAGATCGGCTCGCTCAGCGGGGCTGCCCGACGGGCCGAGCGACGCCGGCTGCAGATGGTGTTCCAGGACCCGCACGCGTCGCTCAACCCGTCGATGGACCTGCTCACCGCCATCGGCCACCCGCTGCGCATCCACGGGGTGACCAAGGACGAGGACGAGCTGCGCGCACGGGTGTCGCAAGCCCTTGAGCGGGTGGGACTCTCGCCGGTCGAGCGGTTCCTGAACAAGTTCCCCGCCGACCTCTCCGGCGGCCAGAAGCAGCGCGCCGTGATCGCCCGCGCCATCATCCTCGGGCCGGCGCTGCTCGTGGCCGACGAGCCGGTGTCGATGCTGGACATGAGCGTCCGGGCCAAGATCCTGCAGCTGATGATCGACCTGCGCGACGACCTCGGGCTGTCCTACATCTACATCACCCACGACCTGGCCAGTGCCAAGTTCTTCTGCGACCGGATCGCCATCATGTACCTCGGCCGGATCGTCGAGATCGGGCCGCCGGAGCAGATCTACGCCGACCCGCGGCACCCGTACACCCAGGCCCTGCTCGCCGCGATCCCCGACCCGGGGGTGCGCCGCGAGGTGCCCCGCGACCTGCCCCGTGGCGAGGTGCCTGACGCCGCCTCACCGCCGGCCGGCTGCTCGTTCCACCCGCGCTGCCCGCACGCGTTTGCCGTCTGTGGTTGGGAGAGCCGCGACCTGCGCCAGCTGCTCGAGGACCGCTGGTCCTCCTCCGAGGACCTGTTCGAGGCGGAGCGACCGGTGCTGGGCGACCTCACCGTGCTGGACACGCCGTCCTACCGGGCCCCGGTGCCGGCCGGCAAGGGCCACGACGGGGACGAGGTGGCGGCGCTGCTCGAGCGGGTGCGGGCCGACGACCCGGACGAGCCGCTGTGGCGCGGGGTCGAGCGCATCGACGTCCGCTCCGACGCCGCGTCGGTCGGCTTCCGGACCGGCGTCGACCCGGTGCTGACGCCGTCCGGTGAGGTGCAGGTCGCCTGCCACCTCTTCGACGAGTACGCCCCCCTGGCCGTCGAGGGCGACGGCCGATAGGTGCCCCGT
>JAWWOL010000124.1:0-4619 GCA_033851695.1 Frankiales bacterium | reverse complement strand
GAAGCTGTCCCCCAAGGCCTACTACGCGCAGATCGTCCGCAAGGTCTACGGCTACAAGATCGGTACGCCGACGAACCCGGCGATGTGTGCCGTGCTCAGCGTGCACTCGGCGACGCCTGGGACCTATCACCTGGGGGCGTTCACCTTGGACTGGCGGGCCGGTCTGTTCGTCGGCTCGGTGCACGACCAGACCGACGCCACCCTCACCTTCGCCTGACGAGGGCACGACCGTCCCCGAGCCGCAGCTCCTTGGTGCCGCCCACCGCTTCGGTTCGCGCAGGACCGGACAGCTGAGTGTGCGGCAGCAGGCCGAGGTCGGCTGAGGGCCGGGCGGGTCTGCGTTGCCCGCCGGCAGCGGGCAACGCAGAGTCGCGGGAACCAACACGGGGTCGGGTGACCACGACAGCGGGTCACCAAGCGCCGCCGGAACCTCCAGCAGCCGGACCTACAGCAGGATGCCCGGGGCGGGGAAGGCCTTGGTCAGGTCGGCCACCTCGCCGGCGACCCGGTCGACGACCGCTTCGTCGCCGGTGGCGGCGGCCCGTACGACCGCGTCCATCCACCGGGCGATCTGGCGCATCTCGTTCTCGCCCATGCCCCGGCTCGTGACCGCCGCCGTGCCGATGCGCAGGCCGGAGGGGTCGAAGGGCTTACGGGTGTCGTACGGGACCGCGTTGTAGTTGGTCTCGAGCTTGGCCCGGTCCAGCGCCTTGGCGGCGACCTTGCCGGGGACGCCCTTGCTGGTCAGGTCGATGAGCACCAGGTGGTTGTCGGTGCCGCCGGAGACCAGGTCGAACCCGAGGGTGTTGAGCTCGTCGGCCAGAGCCTTGGCGTTGGTGACGATCTGCGCCGCGTAGGCCTTGAAGTCGTCGGTCGACGCCTCCTTGAGCGCGACGGCGATCGCGGCGGTGGTGTGGTTGTGCGGACCACCCTGCAGGCCGGGGAACACCGCCTTGTCGATGGCCTTGGCGTGCTCCTCGTTGGACATGATCATCGCGCCGCGAGGGCCGCGCAGGGTCTTGTGCGTGGTGGTCGTGATGACGTCGGCGTAGCCCACCGGCGAGGGGTGCGCACCTCCGGCAACCAGGCCGGCGATGTGGGCGATGTCCGCGACCAGGACCGCGCCGACCTCCTTGGCGATCTCCGAGAAGGCGGGGAAGTCGATCGTACGGGGCACGGCGGTGCCGCCGCAGAAGATCACCTTGGGACGCTCGCGACGGGCGACGTCCCGGACCTCGTCGAGGTCGACCCGGCCGGTCTCGCGGCCGACGTTGTAGTGGACCGCGTTGAACCAGGTGCCGGTCGCCGAGACGCTGTGGCCGTGGGTGAGGTGGCCGCCCATCGCCAGCGCCATGCCCATGACGGTCTCGCCGGGCTTGAGGAAGGCCAGGTAGATGGCCAGGTTGGCGGGGGAGCCGGAGTAGGGCTGGACGTTCGCGTGGTCGACGCCGAACAGCGCCTTGGCCCGGTCGATCGCGATGGTCTCGACCTGGTCGATGACCTGCTGGCCCTCGTAGTAGCGCTTGCCCGCGTAGCCCTCGGAGTACTTGTTCGTCAGCACCGAGCCGGTCGCCTCGAGCACGGCCGAGGAGACGTAGTTCTCGCTCGCGATCAGCCGTACGGTCTCGCCCTGCCGGTGCTCCTCGGCGTCGATCAGGCCGGCGATCTCGGGGTCGGTGGCGGTCAGCTCGGGGTGGCGGTCGGGCTGGCTGTTGCTCATGGGCTCTCCTCAGGTCGGCGCACGGGATCGGCGGTCGACCCGGGGCCCAGGCGTACGGCTACGGGTGCAGGCCAGCGCGATTCTGGCCGTGTCGCTCCCCGGTGGTGATCCACCTCGTACGGCGCCAGTTGCGACGCCGTTGACGGTATCACCGGAGCGGTCGGGGCGGCAGGGCGAGAAGAGCGGCCGGTCTCAGAGGTTGGCTGCCCTGGACTCGCGCCGGGTCCGGCGTACCTCGAAGACGATCGGCAGCAGCGAGATGACGATGATCACCGCGATCACCGGCAGGATGTAGTGGTCGATGCTGCCCTTGATCGAGCTGCCCAGGCCGTAGCCGAGCAGGGTCACGAGGAAGGTCCACACCACGCCACCGACCGCGTTCCACAGCGCGAACGCCTTGGGATCGGCCTTGATGATGCCCGCGAACGGGTTGATCAGCGTGCGGACCACCGGGACGAACCGGGCCAGCACGACGCCCTTGGCCAGGCCGTACTTCTCGAAGAACTCCGCCGACCGCTCGACGTACCTCTGCTTGAAGATGCGCGAGTCCGACCGCTCGAACAGCGGCGCCCCGCCCTTGCGGCCGACCCAGTAGCCGGTCTGCCCGCCGAGGATGGCCGCCAGCGCTGTGCCGATCAGGATCACCGCGAGGTTGAGCTTGTGCGAGGTCCCCGGCACGTTCTTGGCACAGAACACGCCGGCGGTGAAGAGCAGCGAGTCGCCCGGCAGCACGAGGCCGAGCAGGATCCCCGTCTCGCAGAAGATGATGGCGATGACGCCGATCATCCCCAGCGAGGTGATGACCGAGCTGGCGCTGAGCGGGTTGAGGGCGATGACCTGCGAGGCGAGATACACAGGGCAAGGGTACCGGGGCTGGTGTGGCCACTCTGTGAGACGTCCGTGTCCGCCCTGTGGAGCAAAGCGATGGTCCCGGCGTCCGGTCCCGCCTAGGCTGCGTTCATGGGCAAGGTCTACGACGCGTTGGACGGGCGACTGCGGGACTTCGTCGAGCGGCAGCACCTCTACTTCGTGGCGACCGCGCCCAGCGGCGGCGGCGGCCACGTCAACGTCTCACCCAAGGGGCACAAGGACACGTTCGCCGTCCTCGACGAGCACACGATCGCCTACCTCGACCTCACCGGGAGCGGCGCCGAGGGGATCGCGCACATCCGGGACAACGGCCGGGTGACCGTGATGTTCTGCGCCTTCGAAGGGCCGCCGGACATCGTGCGGCTGCAGGGGCACGGCCGTTTCGTCACCCCGGACGAGCCGGAGTGGCAGCTGCTGCGGCCCCGGTTCGGCTCGCACCCGGGCGCGCGGGCGATCGTCGTCGTCGCGCTGGACCGGATCGCCTCGTCCTGCGGCTTCGCCGTGCCGCTGTTCGACTACGTCGGTGACCGGACCCTGCTCGACGACAACTTCGGCCGTCGTACGCCCGAGAACATCGAGGACTACCGCCGGACCAAGAACGCGTACAGCATCGACGGCTTGCCCGCACTCTAGGACGCCGTCCGCCCCGCTATTCCAGTCGCGAGCCGGCCTAGGGGATACTGCGAGACGGACACCCCACGAAGCCAGGAGCCGATCCGCATGCCCATCGCCAGCCCCGAGGTCTACAACGAGATGCTGGACCGCGCCAAGCGTGACCGCTTCGCGTACCCCGCCATCAACTGCACGTCCTCGTCCACGATCAACGCCGCGCTGCAAGGCTTCGAGGAGGCCGAGAGCGACGGCATCATCCAGGTCTCGTGGGGCGGCGCCGAGTTCGCCGCCGGCCAGACCAAGAAGGACATGGTCGCAGGTGCTGTCGGCCTCGCCGAGTTCGCCCACGTCGTGGCCAAGAACTACAGCATCAACGTGGCCCTGCACACCGACCACTGCCCGCCGAACAAGCTCGACGGTTACATGCGTCCGCTGATCGCGCTGTCGCAGGAGCGGGTCGCCGCCGGTCAGCTGCCGCTGTTCCAGTCGCACATGTGGGACGGCTCCGCGGTCGAGCTGGAGGAGAACCTCAAGATCTCCCGCGAGCTGCTGGAGGCCTGCGCCAAGGCCAACATCGTGATGGAGCTCGAGATCGGCGTCGTCGGTGGTGAGGAGGACGGCGTCTCCCACGAGATCAACGAGAAGCTCTACACGACCTCCGCCGACGCGCTGCGCACCGCCGAGCTGCTCGGCCTGGGCGAGAACGGCCGCTACCTGCTGGCCGCGACGTTCGGCAACGTGCACGGCGTCTACAAGCCGGGCAACGTCCAGCTCCGCCCGTCGGTGCTCAAGGAGCTGCAGGACTCGGTCGCCGCTGCCTACCCCGGACACGGGGACAAGCCGTTCGACCTGGTCTTCCACGGCGGCTCCGGCTCGCTGCTCGAGGAGATCCGGGAGACGCTGGACTACGGCGTCGTCAAGATGAACGTCGACACCGACACCCAGTACGCCTACACGCGGCCCGTGGTCGGTCACATGTTCACCAACTACGACGGCGTGCTCAAGGTCGACGGCGAGGTCGGCAACAAGAAGGCCTATGACCCGCGCGCGTGGTCCAAGGCCGCTGAGACGGGCATGGCCAAGCGCATCGCCGAGGCGTGCTCCGACCTCCGCTCGACCGGGACCTCCGTCACCAAGTAGCTCCAGCACGGGCCACCCAGGCCGGCTCTCCCGCACGGGGGAGCCGGCCTTTGGCGTTCCCGACCCGCCTCGCGGTGATCACTGCGTGGGTCGCGTACGAACTGATTGCGGCTGCCGGTAGAGGCCACGGAGTGCGACCGGAAACGTTACCGGCGCGTGATTGACCTCAACTCCGGCGTCCAGCAGTGTCCGACTGGTGCGGAAACGTTATCGGCCCGTGATTGACCTCCGTGGGGTGGATGTCCATCCTTGGAACCGCTTCCGGTACCGGTCCCGG
>JAWWOL010000056.1:0-3123 GCA_033851695.1 Frankiales bacterium | reverse complement strand
GGACGCCTGCCACGGGGCGGCCTCCGGGTGGAGGCCGCCCGTGGCGGAGCCGGTCAGCTCAGCTCACGCTGCTGACGCCCGTACCCCAGTTCGCCAGCCAGTACGGGCCAGGCGGGTTGCCCTTGGGGACCACGCCGCCGAAGCCCCAGCCGAAGGTGCCGGGGATGTACTCGCCGGCGAACCACAGCCGACCGTTGGTGTCGGCCACCGCGGCGGAGTAGTCGCCCCAGCGCTCGATCCCGCTGCCGCCGTACGCCGGGTATCCGGTGAAGCCGTCAGCGGGCCGGGTGCCGGCGAAGGAGACCGCAACCGGGCTGTCCACGGCGCCGGCCGGCGTCAGCCGTACCAGTGCTGTCGACGGGTAGTAGTCCGGACCGACGAGCGTGAAGACCATCCCGGGCCGCCCGCTGCCGTGGGGCACGGCGATCGAGGGATACATCACCGTGTTGCCGTTGACCGCCACGTAACCCTGGCCCGTGATCGCCCCTGACACCGTGCCGGCCGAGGCCGTGGGAGTGACCACGAAGTACGCGATGCCGGTCGTGGTGGGGAAGTTCTGCGTCTTCACCACGGTGTTGAGACCGCTGTAGAGGCGTCCGTTGGCGTAGACCGCCTGGTTCATCCGGTCGTCGTTGGTGTCGAGCAGGTTCTCCTTGGCCTTCACCGCGTCGCCGAGCGGGATCGGGCCGGCCTTCTGCTGTGCCTTCGGCGGCTGGCCGTAGACCTCACTGCTCAGGATGTGGCTGGTCAGGGTGACGGCGGGCGACGCGGTGGCGAGGCTCGCCGTGTTGCTGATCGCCCAGATGGCGATGCGGTTGTCGAGCTTGCCGGCGAAGTCGAGGGCCGAGGAGAGGAACTCGGTGCCGTTGGCCGCACCGGACCAGTCGGCGGCGGTCGGCGACGTCGCGGGCTGCACGCTGTAGGCGAGGCCCTCGGCCAGCGCCGGAGCGTTGGACTCCAGCCGCTGCACCTTCATCGTGCCCGCCGCCAGGGCGGTCTTGTCGAAGGCGTACAGCTGGGCGCCGTTGAAGGCGCTGCCCGCGATCGAGAACTCGTTGGTCGTGACGTAGAAGCCGTAGCGGTCTGCTCCGATCAACGGCTGGTCACCGAAGCAGGGGCAACCCGTGTGCGACGGCGTCCCCCCGGTGCCGTCGTTGCTCACGTCCAGGCGGTAGAGGTACCAGTCCGCCGCGGCCGTGCCCGGTGTGGAGGTGCGGCTGACGGCGATGTTGACGTAGCCCTTGTCGGTCAGGGCGCCGGTCGCCGGGTCCGTGCTGATCTGGAGCTCGGACAGGTAGAAGCGGCCCAGACCGGGGTCGAAGTAGCACTTCGGGTCGGACACGAACGGGCCGTAGCTGAGCGCGTGGCCTGCCGCGTCCCGCGTGACCTCAGGGGTGCCGTTGTTCCAGAACGGCGAGTAGGCCATGGGCCCCGAGGTCAGCGCCCCGCCCGACTTCGCGTAGGTGGCGAAGACGTTGTTGACGCCCTCGATGATCTCGGTGGTGCCGACGCAGAGTGCCTGGTCCGGCGGCTCGAGGCTGAACGCGTTGCCGCCCTCGGAGCTGCGTTGGTCCCGCATGGTCAGCCCGTCGACGGCGCGGCTGCCGGGGGCGGCCGTCACGGGCAGCCCGGTCACCTGGGGGACGTGGCTCGCCGGCACGTGCGACGGAGCGTTGGAGCGCGGGGCCGGCAGGTCCGGCCCGTCGTCGGCCGGCTCGAACGGACGGGTGTCGCCCGTGACCACGGGTGACGAGGCGGCGTGCGCGGCGGCCGTGAGCAGGCCCGGTGCTGCGACCGAGCCCACACTCGCTGCCAACAGGGACGCCGCGACCACCGCGCGAGCGCTGTGTCGAGAGTGCCAGGACCACATGAGCTACCTCCCAGAACCGGCCGCCAGGGATGCGGCGCCACCAGGCGGACGCTAGGCCGGATTGCGCCGGTAAGGAAGAGGCAGGCCTGGATCGGTGTGGAAGAGCCCGGGCGGGGTGATCGCCGGTGCTGAGGAAGGAGGCGAGATCCTCCTGCGCTGCACGCGAGTGTCGTCCAGCGGCACATCGTCGTAACCTGCCTGACATCCGGCGCTTCTAGCGTCGGTCCCGCCCGAGAGGGCCGTCCGAGTCGACCTGGAGGAGCGCGCCGTGCTGCTGACCCCCCACGAACAGGACCGGCTGCTGGTCCACGTCGCCGCCATGGTCGCGCGGGACCGCAGGGCGCGCGGTGTGCTCCTCAACTACCCCGAGGCGGTCGCCTTGCTGACGTCGTACGTGCTCGAGGCCGCACGCGATGGTCGTCCGGTGATCGAGCTGATGGAGACGGGCCGCCACGTGCTCTCACGCGAGGACGTGATGCCCGGCATCCCCGAGATGATCGAGTCCATCCAGGTGGAGGCGACCTTCCCGGACGGCACCAAGCTGGTCACCCTCCACCGGCCGATCCCGTGATCCCCGGCGAGGTCATCACGCCCGAGGGCACGGTCACCAGCAATGCCGACCTTCCGACGGTCACGGTCGAGGTCGTCGACACCGGCGACCGGCCGATCCAGGTCGGTTCGCACTATCACCTGTCCGCGTGCAACCCGGCGCTGCAGTTCGACCGCGAAGCGGCCTGGGGGATGCGGTTGGACATCCCCGCCGGGACCGCGGTCCGGTTCGAGCCAGGCGTCGAACGCGAGGTGCAGCTCGTACGGATCGGTGGTGCGAGGGTGGTCCCGGGGCTGCGCCCGGAGTCTGCGGGGCCGTTGGACGGAGCACGCCGTGGCGCATGACCTGACCCGATCCCGCTACGCCGCGCTCTTCGGGCCGACCACCGGTGACCGCGTACGGCTGGCCGACACCGACCTGTTCATCGAGGTGACCGAGGACCGCAGCCGTGGCCCGCACGGCGGCGACGAGGTCGTCTTCGGCGGCGGCAAGGTCATCCGCGAGTCGATGGGCCAGTCCCGGGCGACCCGGGCCGAGGGCGCTCCCGACCTGGTGATCACCGGCGCGCTGATCCTCGACCACTGGGGCGTCGTCAAGGCCGACATCGGTGTTCTTGACGGACGCATCGTCGGCATCGGCAAGGCCGGCAACCCCGACACCCAGGACGGTATCGACCCGGCGCTGGTCATCGGCCCGTCCACCG
>JAWWOL010000547.1:0-8996 GCA_033851695.1 Frankiales bacterium | reverse complement strand
TCTACCCGGGACATTCACCAGACCAAGAGGTGGCAATGAAGCGATCACGAGGTGCCGCGTCCACTACGCGACGCCGTCTCCCGCTCGTCAGCAAGCGCTCGTCACTGGCCCTGAGCCTGGCGGCGGTCACCGCGCTGACGGCGTGCGGCGGCACCAGCTCGACGCCGTCGGCCGGCGCCGCCCCCAGCTCGGCGGCGCCCAGCACGGCAGCCGCAGCCACCTCCGCAGCACCCTCTGCCAGCGCCAGTGCCGCCTCGCAGGCCCCGTCCGCGGCGCCCTCGTCGGTGTCTGCCAGCGAGAAGCCGGTGGCATGCTCCGCCAGCGCCACCAAGCTGACCATGTGGGGCTGGGCGGCCGGCTACAACCTGGTCGTCAACGAGTTCAACCGTACGCATCCGGACGTCTGCGTCACGCTGGAGAACAACGGCGCCGCCAACGACGAGTACGTCAAGATCGGTAACACGATCAAGGCCGGCAGCGGGGCGCCGGACATCGCGGAGATCGAGTACTTCTCGCTGCCGTCGTTCGAGATCAGCAAGAGCCTGGTCGACCTGACGAAGTACGGCGTCAGCGCCTACAAGTCCAAGATCGCGCCGGTCGCCTGGCAGCAGGCGAGCCAGGGATCGGCCGTCTACGCGATGCCGGTCGACCTCGGGCCGCTCGTCCAGTACTACAACTCGACCCTGCTCACGAAGTACGGGATCACCGTGCCCACCACGTGGGCCGACTTCGCCACGGCCGCGGCCAAGCTGCACGCTGCCGACCCCACAGCCACTCTGGCCAACTTCGACCCGGAGAACGCGCAGGCCGTCCTCGCCCTGATGCAGGAGGACAACGCCTTCCCGTTCACCTACACCGGCGGCAGCAGCGTCGGCATCAACTTCACCGGTGCCGCCGAGACGGCCTTCGCGACGTACTGGCAGGACCTGCTCAGCAAGAAGGAGGCCACCACGGTCGCCGACTTCTCACCCGCCCAGTGGTCCAACTTCGACAACAGCATCAACGCCATCCGGTTCAGCCCCGCGTGGGGTCCGGTGGGCATGCAGCTGAGCACGAAGAAGACCATCGGCGCATGGCAGGCGGCGCCGATGCCGCAGGCCACGGCAGGGGACAACCTGTCCGGCAACTGGGGCGGTTCCACCGTCGCGGTCTTCGCCCAGAGCAAGCACCAGGCGGCGGCCGCGGAGTTCGCCGAGTGGTTCGGCGGCAGCGATGCGGCGTGGAAGATCCTCAGTGGCCCGGTCGCCGGCGCCTTCCCCGCCTACCTGCCGCTGCTCAACGACCCGGCGTTCCTGGCCCGTACCCTGCCGATCTCCGGCTCGGCGAAGACCAACACGACGTTCGCCACGGCCGCCCAGCACATGGTCGCGCCGCAGTGGCCGCCGTTCATGACGGCCGCGCTGACCCAGTGGACGACGTCGTTCGCCGGGGTCAGCAAGGGCACCACGTCGCTGCCGGACGCCTTCAAGAACTACCAGGCCGCCATGGTGAAGTACGCCAAGGCACAGGGCTTCACGGTCACCACGTCCTGATCGACGGTGCCGGGCCTGTCGGCAACACGGCGGGCCCGGCACCGGGCAACACTGACCGTCTGACCAGAGGGAGGTGGACGATGCCGATGGCACAGCACCGCGAAGTGCGGCCGGCCGCTGTCAGCGTGCCGCCGGGTGCCGCGCCCGTCCCGCCGCGACGGAGCCGGTCCCGGCGACGTGGTGAGCTGACCGGGTTTGCCTTCGTGTCACCGTTTCTCGCGATCCTCACCCTGTTCATGCTGGTGCCGATCGGCTACGCGATCTACAGCAGCCTCTACACCACCAAGCTGATCGGCGGCACGTCGTACTCCGGCCTGGCGAACTACCGCACGGTGCTCACCTCGGCGGAGTTCTGGTCCGGCGTCGAGCGGGTGACCCTCTTCGCCGTGATCCAGGTGCCCCTGACCCTCGGCCTGGCCCTGTTCTTCGCCGTCATCTTCGACGCCGGGCTGGCGCGGGCCGGCCGGTTCTTCCGGCTGGTCTACTTCATGCCCTTCGCCGTGCCTGCCGTGGTCGCGTCCGTCATGTGGTCGTTCCTGCTGCTGCCGACGTTCGGCCCGTACACCCGGCTGGCCAAGACCCTCGGCATGCACGACCCGAACTTCTTCTCCAGCCGGCTCATCGTCCCGACCATCATCGCGATCGTGGTGTGGGAGTGGACCGGCTACAACATGACGATCCTGTACACCGCACTCAAGGCGGTCCCGAGCAGCCTGACCGAGGCCGCCATCCTCGACGGGGCCTCGTTCACCACGATCGTCCGCCGGATCAAGGTGCCGATGCTGCGGCCGGCACTGGTGATGCTGGGGTTCCTCAACCTGGTCGGCGCGCTGCAGCTGTTCACCGAACCCTCGATCCTGTCGGCATTCCAGCCGCAGGCGGTGTCCTTCGGCTTCACGCCCTCACTGTTCGTCTACAACACCGCCATCGGCAGCGCGGAGTACAACCTCGGGGCGGCAGCGGCTGTGGTCCTCGGCCTGCTGATCGGCGGGATCTCGGTGGCGTCGGTGTCCCTGCGCCGCCGGACCGGGGAGCTGTCATGACGGTGATGACCAGGCCAACGACCCGGCGCAAGGCCAAGCAAGGCCCCGCGATCCCCGTACACCTGTACGGACTCCCCCGCGGCGCCACCGTCGCCGCGACCGTGCTCGCAACGCTGTTCGCCGTGTTCATCCTGGCGCCGATCGTCTGGCTGGTCATCAACGCGACCAAGACGCAGGCCAACGTCTACCAGTCGTTCGGCTTCTGGTTCGCCCGCCCGTTCAGGCTCTGGCCCAACCTCAAGGAGCTGTTCACCAACGCCAGCGGCGCCGGCGTCTACGCCCGGTGGCTGGCCAACACCGCGATCTATGCCGCCCTCGGTGGCATCGGGGCGACCGTCCTGTCGGCGCTGGCCGGCTACGGCTTCTCCCGGTACGGCTTCCGCGGGTCCAGGTCGCTGTTCGGCCTGATCCTCTCGACGCTGCTCATCCCGATCACGTCGATCGCACTGCCCCTCTACCTGGTCTACGCCAAGGTCGGCCTGATCAACTCCATCTGGGGCATGATCCTGCCCAGCATGGTGACCCCCGTCGGCGTCTACCTGATGCGGACGTACATCGACGCCTCCGTCCCCCGCGAGCTGATGGACGCGGCGCGCATCGACGGCGCCGGCGAGCTGAGGGTCTTCCTGCGCATCGGCTTGCCGCTGATGATGCCCGGAGCCGTCACGGTGCTGCTGCTCAGCGTGGTTGCCGTCTGGAACAACTACTTCCTGCCGCTGGTCATCTTCAGCCGCAACAGCTCCTACCCGCTGACGGTCGGGCTCGCCTCGCTGTCCCACGCCGCCGAGACCGGCAGCAAGGCCCAGCTGGTGCCCGTCCTCATCGCCGGCGGCCTCGTCACCATCGTGCCGCTCATCGTCTTGTTCCTGCTGCTGGAGAAGTACTTCCGCGGCGACGCCCTGCAGGGCAGCGTCACGGGCTGAGACCCATGGCACTGCCTCGAACGACCGTCACCCGTACCTGCCACGCCTCGACCTCGAAGGACTCACATGCCAGTCGCCCGGCCCGAGTATCCCCGCCCGCAGTTCGACCGCTCCCACTCGTGGAGCTCGCTGAACGGCGCCTGGGACTTCGCCCCTGACCCCACGGCGGACGGCGAGGTGCGTGGGCTCGTCACCGACGACGCGGCGTGGCAGCACACCATCACTGTGCCGTTCGCCTGGGAGACGCCGGCCTCCGGCATCGGGCTGCACTGGCTGGCCTGTGCCTGGTACCGCCGCGCGCTGCAGGTCGACCCGGCCTGGTCGGGACAGCGGGTCGTGCTGCACTTCGGCGCGGTGCACCACCAGGCCACGGTGTGGGTCAACGGCAGCCTCCTCGGCACTCACGAGGGCGGCTACACCCCGTTCGAGCTCGACATCACCGATGCCCTCGACAACGGATGTGCCGTGCTGGTCGTCAAGGTGGAAGCGCCGGTGGACAAGCGTTTCATCGTCCACGGCAAGCAGCGCAGCGTTCCCCGCGACGACTACGACGGCTGCTCGTTCACCCCGTCCAGCGGCATCTGGCAGTCGGTCTGGCTCGAAGCCAGGCCGGCCACCCATCTCACCCTCGTGGCCCTGACCCCGCGGGCCACCCTCGACTCCTTCGACGTCGAGGTACGGGCCTCCGGCAGCGGCACCGTACGGCTCGAGATCCTCGGCGGGGCAGGCGAAGTCGAGGCCGAGCTGAGAGACGGCGCAGCGCAGCTCGTACTCCCCGTCGAGAGCCCGCGGCTGTGGCAGACCACCGACCCGCACCTGTACGAGGTCGTCGCGACGCTGGTCTCGGACAACGGCACCGACCGGGTGACGGTCAGCTCCGGGCTGCGCGAGGTGCGGATCGAGGGCGGCAACATCCTGCTGAATGGCGAACGTCTCTACGTCCGCGGCGTCCTCGACCAGGGCTACTGGCCGGAGACGGGGATCACCGCCCCGACCGACCAGGCCTTCGTCACGGACATCGAGCTCGCTGCCGAGGCGGGGTTCAACCTCGTCCGCAAGCACCTCAAGCTCGAGGACCCGCGCTTCCATCACCACTGCGACCGGATGGGGATGCTGGTGTGGGCCGAGCCGGCGAGCACCGGGCGCTTCACGTCCGAGGCCGTCACGCGGTTCGAGGCGCAGATCGAGCCGATGGTCCGCCGCGACGGCAACCACCCGAGCATCGTCATCTGGGGCCTCTACAACGAGGAGTGGGGCCTGGACTGGGACGTGCCGGGTGACCCGGCCAAGCAGGACGCGGTCCGCAGCGCCTACCGGCAGCTCAAGGCGCTCGACCGCTCCCGGCCGGCCGTCGACAACTCCGGCTGGACCCACGTCGAGACCGACCTGGTCGACTGGCACGTCTACGACGAGCAGCCGGCCGGCTGGGCCCGCAAGATCAAGGCTTTTCTCGCCGACGGAGAGGAGAGCTTCCCCGTACCGGTGGCAGTCGACCGGGTCGTCGACAAGCTGCTGATGGCGCAGGGCGGCCCCGCTCCCACCGGGCTTCCCAACCTGAACAGCGAGTACGGCGGCGGCTACAGCAGCGTCGACCGGGGCTGGAACCTGCGCTGGCAGACCCAGGAGCTGCGCCGCTACGACCACCTGGCCGGCTACGTCTGGACCGAGCTCTACGACATCGAGCACGAGACCGCCGGCATCTTCGGCTTCCACCGGGAGCGCAAGGACCAGGGCGGCAACGTCGCGGCGCACAGCAACGCCGAGACCGTACTGGTGACCGACGTGACCCCGGTCTACCCCGGGCAGGACCTGGTCCTCACCGACCGAGCCTTCAGCTTCGACGTCCGGATCTCCAGCCACGCAAGCAAAGAGCGCTCGATCGCCCTGCGGACGGCATGGGCACCTCACCTGGGCGAGACCGTGCCGGCGTTGCCGGCCGAGGACGCGGGCGGCCGGCAAACCCCGGTCGAGCCGTTCGTCCTGAGCGGGCCGGTGACCCTGGACGCCGAGCTGCCCGCCGGGCCGAGCCGGGCGCGGTTGTTCGTGCTGGCGGTCGCCGAGGGCCGGGTCATCGGCTCCACCTGCCTCGACGTGGTCCTCGCCGAGTAGCTCAGCCGCGGACCTCGCCGACGACGACCCATTTGCCGCGGCTGGTGCGCCAGGCCATCCCCAGGAAGCGCAGGCCGATGAACGACGCCAGCCCGGCCCAGACTCCGCCGATCCCCCAGCCGAAGTGCAACGCCAGCAAGGCAAGCGGGATATAGCCGAACACCGCGGCTGCCACGGTCACCGTACGCATGAAGCCGTTGTCCCCCGCGCCGAGCAGCACTCCGTCGAGCGCGAACAGCACGCCGCCGACGGGCATCATGGCGACCAGCCACGGCCACAGCAGGTGCGCCTGGTGCTGGACGCCGTGGTCGGCGGTGAAGGCCAGTGGGATGACGTACCACCCGGCTCCGGCGAGGAGGGCGAAGGCCAGGCCGGCGATCAGTCCGTAGCGGCTGACCCGCCACGCCGTGGCCTGCGCCACCACGGCATCGCCGGCCCCGAGGGAGGCACCGACCAGCGCCTGCGCCGCGATCGCGAAGGAGTCGAGCAGCAGGGCCACGAAGTTCCACAGCTGCATGCCGATCTGGTGGGCGGCCAGCTCGGCGGCACCCATCCGGCCGGCCACACCAGCGGCGATCATGTACGAGGCCTGGAAGGCGGCCGATCGCAGCACGAGGTCACGACTCACCACCAGCTGCCGGCGCATCACCGCCCACTGCGGCCACCGCGGTACGTGCTCAGCCCGCAGGGCCAGCACACACAGGGTGCCGCCCACCCACTGCGCGGCCACGTTGGCGATGGCCGATCCGCGCAGGCCCAGGCCGGCCGGATAGACGAGGAGCGGAGACGCGACGGCCGAGAGCAGGTTCGCGCCGACCACGATCAGGACCGGAGTCCGGGTGTCCTGCACCCCGCGCATCCAGCCGTTGCCGGCCAGGACGAGCAGCACCCCTGGCAGCCCGATGATCGCGATCCGCAGCCATGACTCGGCAGCCGACGCCACCGGGCCGGCACTGCCGACGATCGCCTCGGTCACCGGACCGACGACGACCTCGCCGACACCGACGGCCACCGCCCCCATCGCCAGCGCCAGCCAGGACGCCTGCACGCCCTCATTGACCGCCGCTTCCCGCCGGCCGGCACCGAAGAACCTCGCCGCACGACCGGTGGTCCCGTACTCCAGGGACGTGCCGATCAGCGCCAGCAAGGTCATCACCGTGCCGGCCGCCCCCAGACCGGCGAGCGGCACCGACCCCAGATGCCCGACCACGGCGGTGTCGACGAGCAGGAACAGCGGCTCGGCGGCGAGGACGACGAACGCCGACGCGGCGAGCGAAACGATCCGCCTCGCCGAGGCATCGCCAGCAGACACGCGCCCCAGATTAGGCGATCAGAGCCGATCGCCGCCGAGGCCGGCCGTCTCGGGCAGCACCAGACCTGCGTCGGCGAGCTGGCGCAGGCGCCGGCCCAGGTCGGCCGTGGTCCACGCCTGGGACGGGCAGGGCGGCAGGCCGAGGGCGGTCGCCGCCTCCTCGGCCCGGTCGTGCAGGGCCAGCTCGCAGGCCCGCAGGTGGTGCACCCGCTGCCACTCGGCCTTGGACCGCACCAGCCGGTCGTGCTCCCACAGCAGCCGGCGCAGGTCGGCGGCGAGCTGCTCGATCGGCAGCCCGATGGGATGGGGTCCCCGCCTGAGCTCGCGTTGGCGGCCGCACCAGTCGATGAGCGAGGTCACCGGCCGGGGGTTGAAGAGGCTCATGCCGCCGATCCACAGCGCGATGCCGATCATCACCAGCAGACCTACGATCACCGTCTCGGCCATGGCTCCCTCCGGCGTTCGTGCGGCACCGCAGGTCAACGCTACGCCGGTGCACGGCGTGACGGAAGTGGTCCCCTTGTGTCCGGTCGCGGGCAGTGGAAGCCTCCAGGGTGTTGCCGACTCAAGAGGAGATCACTCATGGCGATCGACCCGAGCACCACCGCTGTCGTGCTGATCGAGTACCAGAACGACTTCACCTCCGACGGCGGCGTGCTGCACCCCGCTGTGACCGAGGTCATGGACAAGACCGAGATGCTGGCCAACACCCAGCGCGTGGTCGACTCCGCCCGGGCTGCCGGTGCCACCGTGATGCATGCCCCGATCAGCTTCGCCGAGGGCTACAACGAGCTGAGCAAGCATCCTTACGGGATTCTCAAGGGAGTGGTCGACGGCAATGCGTTCGTCAAGGGCTCCTGGGGCGCGGCCATCGTCGACCAGCTCGCTCCCCAGGGCGGCGACATCGTCATCGAGGGCAAGCGCGGGCTGGACACGTTCGCCAGCACCAACCTCGACTTCATCCTGCGCAGCAAGGGGATCACCACCCTCGTGCTCGGCGGCTTCCTCACCAACTGTTGCGTCGAGTCGACCATGCGCACCGGGTACGAGCACGGCTACCAGGTCATCACCTTGACCGACTGCGTTGCCGCCACGTCGATGGAGGAGCACGACAACGCCCTGCGCTTCGACTACCCGATGTTCTCCCAGCCGATGACGTCGACGGAGTTCATCGGAGCCATCGGCTGAGTGAGCCAGCTCGCGTGGCTTGCGCCGGGGGCCGTTTCGCGGGAGCCTGTCCGCTCCCGAGCAAAGGATCAGTCGGTGGACTCGTCCATGCGCAGCAGGTTCGCCGTGTCCAGCGACGACTTCGACCTCGCCAAGGTCGATCCGGCCACGACACCAGGCATCAACAGCAAGACCAAGGCCCGTCAGTTCGTCACGTCGACGGGGCCGGAGCTGCGGGAGGACCAGACCAGGCTCTATGCCGGCCGCAAGCAGAGCATTCTCCTTGTGCTGCAAGGGATGGACGGCTGCGGCAAGGACGGGGTGGTCAAGCACGTCATCGACCTGTTCTACCCGACCTCCGTACGGGTCACAGCGTTCAAGGCACCCACCGACGAGGAGAAGCAGCACGACTTCCTCTGGCGGTTCCGGCCGCACCTGCCGGCACGCGGCAACATCGCGGTGTTCAACCGCTCCTGGTACGAGGACGTCGGCATCGCCAAGGTGCACAACCTCGTCGGCCCCGAGGTGGTCGAGGAGCGGTACGGCCAGATCAACGCCTTCGAAGCCGAGGCGGCCGCTGCGGGCATCATCGTGCTGAAATGCTTCTTGCACGTCTCGTACGAGGAGCAGGGCCGGCGGCTGGTCGACCGCCTCACCGATCCCAGCAAGCGGTGGAAGTTCGACGAAGCCGACCTGGTCGAGCGGGCCTGCTGGGCCGACTACATGTCTGCCTACAGCACGGCGATCCGACGGTGCAACCTCAACCCGTGGTACGTCGTCCCCGCGGACCACAAGTGGTACCGGGACTGGGTCATCGCCCAGCTGCTGACGGAGACCCTGGCGGACCTGCACCTGGAATACCCGGAGCGGCCGGACCTCGACATCGAGGCGCTGATCAAGCGGATCAACG
>JAWWOL010000460.1:0-3295 GCA_033851695.1 Frankiales bacterium | reverse complement strand
GCCGCTGCTCGCGGACGTGCTGGCAGCGGGGAAGATCGGGGTGGAGCACCTGCAGGCCGTCGCCGGCGGCGCCGCCCGGGTGCCGGCGGCGGTGCTGGCCGGGCACGACCACACCCTGCGTAACCTGGCCCCGCACGCCCGGCCATCGGAGATGCGCCGCGCTGCGGCGAAGATCCAGGCCTGCCACGACGAGGAGTCGGTGGCCGCCGTCGCCCGGCATGTGCACGACTCCCGCTACCTGAGCCTGGCCCGCACCTTCGGCGGCGCCTACCACCTCGACGGGCTGCTCGACCCCGAGGCCGGGGCATCGCTGGTCACCGCGTTGGACGCCCTGATGGCCCCCCGCGGGGCGGAGGACACCCGCACCCCCGCCCAACGCCGGGCCGACGCGTTGACCGAGCTCACCGGACTCGGGCTGGCCTCCGGCAAGCTCCCCGATCTGGGCGGGACCGCCCCCGGCTCACCTTCCTGGTCCGCGTCCCCAGCACCACGGGCGCCTCGGACCCGGACGATCCAGCCGCAGCCGCAGGCGCAGCCGCGGGCGCGAGCGCGGCCGGGGCAGCGGCAGGCTTGGCCGGGCCGGGGGCAGGCTGCCCGGACCTGCTGCGCGGCATGCTGTCCGACCTGGCCGGGGCGGCCACCGGCACCGGGCCCGGCGGCCGCCTGGCTGCCTCCGCCCTGGACGGCGGGTTCGGGGTGACCGCGTTCGGTGACGGGGACGCGGCGCTGATCGGCACCGACGCCCTGCTCCCGGCGGCGACGATCGCCCGGATCTGCTGCGACGCCGACCTGAGCATCGCCCAGGTCAACGCCTGGGGTGACCCGTTCAACCTCTACCGGGGCGCCCGCAACGCCAGCATCACGCAACGCCGCGCCCTGGTGATCCGCGACCGCGGATGTGTGTTCCCCGGCTGCGACCGCCCACCGGCGCACTGCCAAGCCCACCACATCAAATACTGGTCCGCCGACGGCTACACCAACATGGACAACCTCGCCTTGGTCTGCTGGTTCCACCACCGGCTGCTCCACGAAGGCGGGTGGCACCTCCAACGGATCCCGCCCACCCAGCCCGACACACCACCCGGCTGGCTTGCCACCGGCCCGGACGGACGACAACTCCGGGAACACCGACAACCCACCGCCTGACCGCAGGGTCAGGCGAGCGAGCGTGCTCCGAAGCTGCCCGCCTGAGCAATAGCATTTGGGCGGTGAACCCGCGTCGGATGGTGGTGGAGGACAGGGCTCTCGCGGTTGCCGAGGCGCTGGACGCCACCGGCCGCGACCTGCATTGCGCGCTGCTCCGGGAGGTCATTCCGGACAGCTTGGGGTTCGGTGACGACCACGTGCCGATGTTGAAGGATCGGCTCCGCCAGGCCGTACGTGTTGCCCCGGCGCTGGCGTCGATGGTGGAGCGCATTCTCGCTGCGCTCGACGACCTGCCGGCGTTCATCGGCGTACGGGGCACTGTGTGGGCGACCTGGACCGCTGAGGGCTACGACGCCCATTGGGCGGAGGAGGACTGGCTCGAAGGTGCCCCGGGCGGCCTGGACCTCGACGACGTGCTCGTCTGGGCCAACCGCCGTGCTGACCGGATCTTGGTCATGCTCGAGGCGGACCGCGGCCAGTACTACTCCGCCGGCCGGACACCGTTCCCGGACCATCCCCAGCTCGAGCGCTAGCCTCCGACCCCAGCGCCTAGTCTGAAATGCATGTCGGCAGACACCGGTCCGTGGCGGTTGATCGCGGAGCTGCGTGCCTGGGCCGAACGGGTTGCCTGGTGCGAGTGGCTCGAGCTCTCCGGGTCGCTCGGTCGCGGTGCTGGGGACGAGATGTCCGACGTGGACGCCGGTCTGGGCGTTGCGGACACCGTGCCGTTCGAGGAGGCGCGGGATCAGACGGCGGCCGCCGTACGGGATTTTGCACCGGTGGCCGACAGCATCATCCAGCCGTACGGCGAGGGCATCGACCACGTCATCGTGCAGTACGCCGACGGCCGCCAGCTCAGCCTTGTGGTCTTCCCGGCCTCCCGGCGCAAGGGCCTGCCGCCGGGAGCACGCCCGCTGCTCGACCGTACGGGCGTCCTGAACGAGCCCTGGACGCCGGACGTGTTCGCTGCATCCCTTGGTCAGCAACGGGAGTGGGCGTTCCTGGCCTGGTGGGGGCTCGGCGACGTCGCCAAGCACACGCGCCGCGGCAACTGCTGGCGGGCGTTGAGGTCGCTCGACGAGGTGCGCGAGCTGACCTGGCGGCTGTACGCGGCCTCGGTAGGCGTCGACTACCCCGGCTTCGGCGCCGTCAGCGTAGAAAATGCCGGCCTGCCCGCTCCCGCCGGTCTCGAGTCGACGCTGCCTGGCACCGCGGAGCCCGAGCCGATCTTGGCCGCCGCTCGGGCGCTCGCGCGGGTACTCGAGCCCCTCAGCGCCCCGCATGCCGTCGGCGGCTTGAAGGCGATCACTCAGGGCAGGCTCGACTACGTAGGGGACGACCGATCGAGAGGGAGCCTGACATGACCGAACCGCTCAGCTTCGAGGGCGACATCAAGCCGTTGTTCCGTGAGCGTGACCAGCGCTCGATGAAGCGGCACTTCGACCTGTGGTCCTACGACGACGTCAAGGCGCACGCCGACGACATCTTCGATGCCGTCAGCAGTGGCTCGATGCCGTGCGACGACGAGTGGCCGGCCGAGAACGTTGACGCCTTCCGGCGCTGGATGGACAGCGACTACCCCGCGTGACCTCTGGCTGATCTTCTGACGGTCGGCAGGCCCGACGTTGTGACAGCGATCGTGACAGACTGGGCCGCTCAAGGCGCCTGGATCTGCCCGACAACCATGTCCCCCCGCCCCCCTGATCATGACGCGAAGTGGGCGATGACGTTGACCGATTCCGACACCCTGCGCCACGTGCGCTGCGTCTTTTGCGCCAAGCCCATCCCGGCCGCCTCCTTTGCCTACACCTCGGCGGCAAAGTTGCGGGTGCTGTCCGGGTGTCCGTCGTGCGGGCGCCAGGTGACGCTGCCGACCGCGACGTGGTTGCGGTGGAGCAAGTGACCGCCGACCAGGTGACCAGCGAGCAGGAGAACTGCGCCAACTGCGGGCACCGGCTGGACCAGCACGACAGGGTCGCGCTGCGCTACTGCGAGGCCTCCGTCGACCACGCCAAGCGAGGCTGCATCTGTCCCGGGATGATCACCACGGCAGCCGAGGCTACGGCTCAGGCCTGATCCCGAGCGGGCTGGCCGAAGAGGGCCACCAACTGGTCAAGGTGCGTGGCGGGAACGCGCAGTGAGGCTTCGC
>JAWWOL010000542.1:0-6329 GCA_033851695.1 Frankiales bacterium | reverse complement strand
TCCGTCGCTGGTGATAGCGATCGTGTGCTCACTGTGTGCTGTCCGGCAGCCTGTCGCGCTTCGGAGGGTCCAGCCATCGGCATCGGTGACCAGGTCAGCGGTGTCCTCCATGACCCACGGCTCCAATGCCAGCAGCAGCCCAGGGCGCAGCCTGTATCCACGACCGGGCCGCCCGTCGTTGGGAACGTGCGGGTCCTGGTGCATCGTCGATCCGACGCCATGACCGCCAAACTCGGTGTTGATGGGATAGCCCGCCTCGGTGAGGACCGAGCCGATGGCATGGGAGATATCACCGATGTGAGCTCCGGGGCCGGCAGCGGCTATCCCTGCGCGCAACGCGCGCTCGGTCGCGTTGATCATCGCAACGCTCTCCGGGGGCTTTGAACCGCCCACGACGAAGCTGATCGCCGAATCTGCAACAACCCCTTCCTTGGAGACGGCGAGGTCGAGTGACAGCAGGTCGCCGTCCGCAAGGGTGTAGTCGTATGGCAGCCCGTGGAGCACGGCGTCGTTGACTGACGTGCAGATGTAGTGGCCGAACGGCCCGCGCCCGAAGGATGGCTCGTAGTCGACATAGGAGGAGAGCGCCCCGGCCTCGGCGATCATCCTCTGGGCCCACAGGTCGATGTCCAAGAGGTTCGTGCCGACCGTGCTGCGGCCCTTCAGTGTCTGCAATATGCCGGCGACCAACGCGCCGGTGTCCTTCGCGCGCAGCAGCTCGGTGGGGTTCAGTATCTCGATCATGCAGCGCCTTCCTCGCCCAACGAATAACTATCCCGGTCATATTATACCGGTACTATAATCGGCGGCATGGTCAGATTGCCGCTCACTCCCGCGGAGCTCGAGCGCGGTCAGCGCCTCGGTGCCCTCCTGCGGCGAGCCAGGGGGGAGCGCTCGATGCTCGATACCGCACTTGATGCAGGTGTCTCGCCGGAGACCCTCCGCAAGATCGAGTCCGGTCGCGTAGCCACCCCTGCCTTCCCGACCATCGCGGCGATCGCTGATGTCCTCGGTCTTTCCCTCGATGCGGTGTGGGCCGAGATCAACCAGCCTGACGGCGGGGTCGCACCCACACGAAGAGGTCGCAACGCAGGTGAACGGTTGGCCTCATAAGTCGCGGGCCCGCAGCTGCGTGGCTTGTCACACCTGCTGTGACGTGTCGGCGCGGAACACCGTCCTGGCGACCTGCCGGCGGAGCTTCTCGGCGCGATCGGCCTGGTCCACAGCGCGGGCGATCAGCTCGTCGAGCCGCCCCGGGTCCAGCCGCTGGTCGTGGTCGGCCAGCAGGCGCAGGGTGTCCCAGCCGGCCCGCTTGCCCTCGAGGGCGATCCGCATCGTCTCCAGCTCGACCAGCGAGCTCAACGGTGAGCGTCCGATCAGCTGACCGTTCGGCTTGAGCCGGGCCGCCTTCTCCGCCAGCCAGGTCAGGTTCTCGTGGACGTGGTGATCGGCCATGCCCAGCTCGCTGAGGATCTGTCGCAGCGCGTCGCGGTCCTGTTCGATCTCCCGGGCCAGCCGGCCCAGCTCCGGTCCCATCGGGCTGTCCGCGTGCGCTTTGGCAACCCGGTTCGCCAGCTCGACCCCACCGGCCGAGCCGGCCAGGTGGTCGTGCAGGTAGACGCTGAGGAGTCGCTCGTCGGTGGAGTTCGGCACCTGGTGCCACTACCCGGGACTGGCCCCGACGAACGTGCTAGAGCTCCGCGAGGACCAGCCCGGCGCGCGCCTTGGGGGTGAACCAGGTGCTCTTGCGCGGCATCTTCATCCGGTCGTGGTTGATCGCCACGAAGTCGTCGGTGGACACCGGCGCGATCATGATGGCCGCCTCGGCGCGCCCGCCGTCGACCTCGGCGCGCAGCCAGTCCGCACCGTAGTCACCGCCGACGTAGGCGATCCGCTTGTCCGCGGCGTCCATCCCGAGGACGTCGTTGAACATGGCCCGCTCGACGACGGTGTGGTCGAGGGTGTCCACCACACTGCCCTCGGTGGCCGGCAGGCCGACCTCGTACGACGAGCCGTCGCCCGCGTACAGCCCGATCGTCCCACGCTCGGCCGGGATGCCGACCGGGCCGTCCACCTGGGTGACCGCGAAGCCGGCGGACTTGAGCTGGCCGAGGAACTCCTGCAGCGGCATGCCGAGCGAGCGCATCAACCGGTTGTACGGCTGGATGGTCAGCGACTCGGGGGCGGTGATGACGGCGAGGAACGCGTCGAGGCCGGACTGCTGGGAGGCCAGCGAGCGGTGGTTGCCGTCGGCGACGATCAGCTCGCCACCGGCCAGGGCCTCGAGCAGCGCGTCCCGCTCGGCCGAGGCACCCATCAGCCACACCGCGTGCTCCTGGCCGAACTGGTCGATGTCGACGGCGTCCGGCTCGCGGCCCTCGGTCCACGCCTTGAGCTGAGCCACGACGTCGGGGCCGCGGTCGGACTGCAGCAGGAGCACGGCGCTGATCAGGTGGCCGAGGGCGCCGATCAGGGCCGTACGCTCCTTGACCTTGTCGACGAAGACCTCCTCGTTGCGGATGACCAGGCCGGGCTTGTCAGCAGCGTCGGAGATCTCAGCGGTCGACACCATCGCCCAGACCCCGTACGACGGGCCGTTCGGGGTGGTGATGCGATAGGGCAGTACGACGTCACGGGCCTCTGCAAAGCGCCCGTCGGCCTTGAGCTGCTGGAGCCGGGGGAGCGCCTCGGGGAGCGCGTCGAAGAAGCCCAGGTTCTGCTGGCGGCCCTCGGGAGTCGCGTGCGGCATGTCGACGGTGAGGATCGAGGTCGGGTTGGCCGCGATGATCTCGGCGATCTCGTCGTAGGTGTTGAACTCGTCGTAGTTGGGCGCACCGGTGTCGCCGCGGGAGACCCACGCGAGCTCGATCGGGCGGACGACGGCAGGGTTGGCGGAGGTCTCGGTCATGGGCGTGAGGCTATCGCGGGCCCCGGCACGGCAAGATGGGTGGCATGAGCCTCAACCTGCTTGGCGGCCCGCCGCCCACCTACCTGCCCGACGACGCGCCCGTACGGGAGGCGCTTGCCTCTGGTGCGGATCCGGCTTCGGTGGCTGCTTCGTTCCCGGCGTCCTCGGCTCCGTGGGCGCTGCTCGCCGACCGCGCGTTCGCCGATGGTGAGGTCGTCACGTCGTACGCGTTCGCGCGGACCGGCTACCACCGGGGTCTCGACGCGCTGCGCCGCAACGGCTGGAAGGGCTTCGGTCCGGTGCCGTGGTCCCACGAGCCCAACCAGGGGTTCCTGCGGGCGCTGCACGCGCTCGGCCGGGCGGCGGCGGCGATCAACGAGACCGAGGAGGCCGACCGTTGCGCGGCGTTCCTCAACGACTGCGACCCGGCGGCAGCGGGGGCCCTCGCCGGCTGACCCCTCGGCCTGGTTTGTGGAACTTCGTGGTTGTCCTGGCACCCAGGATGTTCCACAAACGCCTCAGCCGGTGGCGGACTCGGTGACGTCCGGGCCGTCGGACTCGCTGCCCAGCTCGACCGGGTGCAGCAGCGCCTCGTCGAGCTCGAGGTCCTCGATCGGCTCGTCCGCCTGCTCCTCGACCGCGGCGGGTGGCGGGCCGGCGTCCTCGTCCGGCTCATCCTCGTCCGGCAGCGTCACGAGGTCGGCGTCATGGATCTCCGGGTCGGCCAGCTCCACCGCGGGCTCCTCGGCGCCGAGCAGCTCGGCAAGGACCTCCTCGGTCGGCGTCTCCGGCGGCAGGAGCTCGGCCGCCGGCTCCGGGGGAACAGCCGTCAGCGGGCGGGAGGCGGGCTCCGGCTTGCTCGCCGCGGCGAGCCGGTTGAACAGTCCCGAGGCGCCGGAGAGACCGGCCAACCGGGACAGGCCGGCCCCTGCGTCCTCGACGAACGAGGCCATCTTCTCGGTCGACCCGGTCATGGCCACGATCCGCTGCTGGGCCTCCTTGAGCGCCTGCAGCGTCGGGGTGATCTCGGAGACCGCGGGCTCGACGTGGTCCAGCATCGAGTCGAGCCGGTCGGTGACCGCCTGAGCCTTGCGGATGACGGCCCGGGCCTCGTTGGCGGTGGCGTTGATGTTGTTGGCGGCCTCGGCGACGGCGTTGATGGCACCGGGTAGCGCAGCAAGGGCCTTGGCCTGCGCCTTGCCGAGGTTGACCGCGGCATCGACCGCCGCTTCGAGATCCGACCGGTTGGGCATCCTCGCCATGCTGCGAGCGTAGCCCGCAAACCGGCCGCTCTCATGGTCCGGTAATCTTCCCAGGTCGGACGGTGCCCCTGACTCCCGTACCGCGTCCCCTTGTGAAAGGAACCGTCGATGCCTGCACTCGTGCTGGTCGGTGCCCAGTGGGGTGACGAGGGCAAGGGCAAGGCGACCGACCTGCTCGGCTCGCAGCTGGACTACGTGGTGCGCTACAACGGCGGCAACAACGCCGGCCACACCATCGTCATCGGTGACCAGAAGTACGCGCTGCACCTGCTCCCGACCGGCATCCTGACCCCCGGCTGCATCCCGGTGATCGGCAACGGCGTCGTCATCGACCTGTCGGTGCTCTTCGGTGAGATCGACCTTCTGGAGGAGCGCGGGGTCGACACGTCCCGGCTGCTGGTCAGCGCCAACGCGCACGTGATCGCGCCCTACCACACGATCATCGACAAGGTCGGCGAGCGTTTCCTGGGCAAGGCCAAGATCGGCACCACCGGGCGCGGGATCGGGCCGGCCTACGCGGACAAGATGTCGCGGGTCGGCATCCGCGTGCAGGACCTGTTCGACGAGAAGATCCTCCGGCAGAAGATCGAAGGCGCGCTCGAGCAGAAGAACCAGCTGCTGGTCAAGGTCTACAACCGCCGCGCGATCACCGTGGACGAGGTCGCCGAGGCGCTGCTGTCGCACGCCGAGCGGCTCCGGCCGTTCGTCGTGGACACCTCGCTGGTGCTCGGCCAGGCGCTCGACGCCGGCAAGAACGTGCTGCTCGAAGGCGGCCAGGCCACGCAGCTCGACGTCGACCACGGCACCTATCCGTTCGTCACCTCGTCCAACCCGACCAGCGGTGGCGCGTGCACCGGCTCGGGCATCCCGCCGACCCGGATCGACCGGGTCATCGCGGTGGTAAAGGCCTACACGACCCGCGTCGGCTCCGGCCCGTTCCCGACCGAGCTGCTCGACGAGACCGGCGAACGGCTGCGGCAGGCGGGCGCCGAGTTCGGCACGACGACCGGCCGCCCCCGCCGCTGCGGCTGGTACGACGCGCCGATCGCCCGGTTCGCCGTACGGATCAACGGGGTCACCGACTTCGTGCTCACCAAGCTCGACGTGCTGTCGGGCTTCGAGACCATCCCGGTCTGCGTCGGCTACCGGCTGCCCGACGGCTCGGTGCTGCGCGACCTGCCGACCAACCAGACGGACTTCCACCACGCCGAGCCGGTTTACGAGGAGTTCGCCGGCTGGGGCGAGGACATCTCCGGGGCGACGTCGTTCGGCGACCTGCCCAAGAACGCCCAGAGCTACGTCAAGGCGCTCGAGGAGATGTCGGGGGCGCCGTTCAGCGTCGTCGGCGTCGGTCCCGGCCGGGCGCAGACGATCGTGCTCCGCGACCTGGTCTGACCTCCCGCTGCACGCCGCAGATTCCCGGCGATAGCGCCGCTATCGCCGGGGATCAGGCCGCCGAGGGCCGATAGCGCCGCTATCGACCGGCAAACACGCTAGCGAACGGGTCAGACCCGTTCGAGGGCCGGCGCGGTGACGACCTGGGCTGCCGTACGGGCCCGGCGGTTGAGCTCGAGGAGACCGGCGCCGATCGCGAGACCGACCACGATCACCGCGAGCAGAACCCCGTTGCTGGCGCCGAGCAGCTTGACCCCGGACGCCGAGAGCACCACAGCGAGACTCCAGCGCAGCGGGCCGCTGGGCGCGATGGCGGACATCTTGGCGCCGAAGATCACGCCCGGGATCGCGCCGAGCAGCAGGGCCCCGGTCAGCGGCAGCTTGACGTCCCCGAGCAGCAGCTGGCCGAGCGCGGCGGCCGCGACAAGCGGGACCGCCTGCACGAGGTCGGTGCCGACGAGCTGGCGGGTCGACAGTCGGGGATAGAGCATCATCAGCAGCACGATCATCAGCGAGCCGGAGCCGACAGAGGTCAGCCCGACGACCACGCCGCCGGCGACGCCCACCAGCAGCGTCGGCAGCCGCCGTACCGGCACCTCTGCGGGGGTCAGCGCCTCGGCGACGTGCCGCCGGCGGTCGATGACGGCGCGGGCGGTGATGCCGGCGACCGCGAGCATCAGGGCGATGCCGAGCGCGATCTTGAGCTCGTTCTGTACGTGGCTCGCGTGCCGGAGCGAGGTCGATATCAGCACTCCGGCGAGGGC
>JAWWOL010000541.1:0-2621 GCA_033851695.1 Frankiales bacterium | reverse complement strand
GCGAGTACGGCGACGGTGCTCACCCCGACGAACATCAGGAACGACACGTGGCCGTGCACCAGCAGGCCGGCGGCGATGGTGAACGCCGGCAGCGACCGCAGCTCGCCGAGCGCGACGGACGGTCCCGAGACCGCGAGCAGCAGGAACGGCAGCGCGTACAGGTAGGGCGGCCAGGGCACGCTGACCGCCAGGTGCTGGCCGAGCCAGATCATCACCACGGAAACCGCGGCGATGCAGGCCGGGGTCGAGGCGATGTGCCGGCGCAGCACGGTGACGACGAGCCCGGCCAGCCAGGCGTTCAGCGCGAAGTAGGCAATCAGCTGTCCGTTGAAGTCGGCAGGCACGACGTGCAACAGCTGATGGAACACGGCCTGCCCCAGCGCCCCGACGTACAAGAACGCCGGCCCGGGGTGGTGGAAGTGCACCCGCGAATAGTTGCCGGTGAGCTGCTCCAGGTGCTCGGCCCGGTCGATCAGCATGGAGTTGGCCGCGAAGTCCGCCGCCTCACGGATCGGGTGGCGCAGCCGCTCGGCATTGCGGGCGAGGAGCAGGACGAAGAAGACCAACGACGTGACCGAGCCGGGCGTCCAGAGAGCGCGGCTGGGCCGCTGGCTCACCTCCGTCTCGGTCATCGGCAACACCCTACGTGGCCAGGCGGTCGCGGCCTGCCCGAGGTCTCAGCCAGGGACCCCGGACCACCATCGCCACTGCGTGAGCCGGGGCCGGTCGCCCAGCGAGGTCCGGCCGGCGCACCAGAGCAACACGTCCGTCGGGTCGCCTTCGGGCGCTTGGGGGAACAGCCGCTCGAGCACCGGGCGGCACAGCTCCGCCGGAGGTCGCCAGTCGCTGCCGAGACCACTCGCGATGTCATAGGTGTGGACCAGACCCTCGACCATGCCCATGGCGACGAACCCGTACGGGTCGGACGTGCCGTTCGGGTGCCAGCCGCGCGACGCCGGGTCGGCGGCCGCGGCCACCGTGCTGAGCAGCCCTGCGCACATCCGGATCGAGTGCAGCAGCCCCTCGACATCGGCATCGGAGGGCACACTGACCTCCACCGGCAGATAGCCCTCGACCGGTTGGGCCACAACCTGTGCAGCGTAGGAGAAGTAGTCGTCCGCGAGGTGCACGCCGGTGTAGCGGCAGGACCACTCGAGGTCCCCAGCCGGCACCGTCCAGTCCGCGCCGGTGTAGGGCTCGAGCACCCGCTGCGTCTCGGCGGCGACCCGTGAGAGCAGGTCCGGAGTGACTGCCATCGCCCCAGGATAGTTGAGGTAACCGGCCGACCCCGCGAGGTTGTAGCGTGACCGCATGGTCCCCACGGCGGATCGATCCAGCGGCGCACAGAAGGCGCGCGACCTGCGCCGTGCAGTGCCGCGCTCGGCACACGCCGACTGGACGCCGCCCACCGACCGCCCTGATCCGGTCAAGCTGCTGCTGAGTGCCGAGGACCCGCGGCTGGCCGACCTGGTGTCCCTGCGGAACGCCCGCATGGCGGCGAGTCCGTTCGCCTACCTGCGCGGCTCGGCCGACATGATGGCCGCCGACCTCGCGCACACCCAAGACATCGGCGTGCGGGTCCAGGCCAGCGGGGACGCCCACCTCAGCAACTTCGGCATCTTCGTGACGCCTGAGCGCAACGTCGTCTTCGACCTCAACGATTTCGACCAGACGCTGCCGGCACCGTACGAGTGGGATCTCAAGCGCCTCGCTGCCAGTGTCGAGGTCGTGCTGCGGGCCAAGAACACCACGCCGAAGGTGCGGGCCAAGGTGGTCGCCGGCGTGATCGGTGCCTACCGCCGCAAGGTGAGCGACTTCGCCGGCTGGCGGGCCTTGGACATCTGGTACGCGAGCACCGACGTCGCCGACCTGGTCGGCGTGATGCCCAAGTCGGCGCGGGCGTCCATGCTGCTCGATCTGAGCTATGCGGACCGGGCCCGGCGCAAGAACCATCTCGGGGCGCTGAACAAGCGCATCAGCGTGGTCGACGGGCACCGGCGCTTCCTCGAGGACCCGCCCCGGCTCCGGCCGGTGAGGGAGTCCGGCCAGGAGCTGGACGAGGTCCTCGGCGCGATGGACAGCTATCGGCTGTCGCTGTCCGACGAGCATCGCGCGCTGTTCGAGAAGTTCACGATGGTCGACGTGGCGCGCAGGGCCGTCCGGGTCGGCAGCGTCGGGACCCGTTGCTGGGTATGCCTTTTCGAGGGCCCGCACGACTCCCCAGGTGACCCGGTCTTCCTGCAGCTGAAGGAGGCCGGCCCCTCGGTGCTCGAGGCCTACCTCGGTCGCTCCGCCGTGGGACACCACGGCCAGCGCGTGGTCGCCGGCCAGCGGATGATCCAGACCGCCGGTGACGTCTTCCTCGGCTACGCCACCGCTCCGGTCAGCGGCCGGCACTACTACGTCCGCCAGCTGTGGGACGTCAAGGGGTCCTCGGACCCGTCACGGATGGACCTCGCCACGCTCACCCGCTATGCCGGGTTGTGCGCCTGGGTCCTGGCACGGGCCCACTCCCGTACGGGGCACGCGGGCTCGATCAGTGGCTACCTCGGCAAGGGCGACAGCTTCGACAAGGCCATCGCGGAGTTCGCCCGCCGCTACGCCGACCAGAACGCGGCCGA
>JAWWOL010000538.1:0-8313 GCA_033851695.1 Frankiales bacterium | reverse complement strand
TCGGGGGCGACCTGCGTCAGCACCGCGTCCTTGACCTCGTCCATCGCGGAGTCGCGGTCCTGCTTGCCGGCGACGGTGAGGGCCTCGGCGAGCTTGCCGCCGGCGGCGCTCTCGACGGCGGCGAACGCGTCGTCCTCGTAGTCGAGGAAGACCGGGAACTCCTGGACCGGCTTGGCCGCGATCTTGGCCAGCTCGGTCTGCGCCTCGCACAGCTGCTTGATGAACGGCTTGGCGGCGTCGAGGCCGCCGGCGACGATCTCCTCGGTGGGGGCCTGGACGCCGGAGCGCACCAGCTCCCAGGTCTGCTCGGTCGACTCCGCCTCGACCATCATGATCGCGACCTCGCCGTTGTCGAGCACCCGGCCGGCGACGACCATGTCGAACGTCGCGCGGGAGATCTCGTCGTGGGTCGGGAAGGACACCCAGGCGCCGTCGATCAGCGCGACCCGGGTGGCCCCGATCGGGCCGGAGAAGGGCAGGCCGGCGAGCTGGGTGGACGCGCTCGCCGCGTTGATCGCGACCACGTCGTAGAGCTCGACCGGGTCGAGCGCCATGACGGTGCAGACAACCTGGATCTCGTTGCGCAGGCCCTTGGCGAAGCTCGGGCGCAGCGGCCGGTCGATCAGCCGGCAGGTGAGGATGGCGTCCTCGGTCGGGCGGCCCTCGCGGCGGAAGAACGAGCCGGGGATGCGGCCGACGGAGTACATGCGCTCCTCGACGTCCACCGTGAGGGGGAAGAAGTCGAGGTTCTCCTTGGGGTTCTTCGACGCCGTCGTGGCCGAGAGGACCATCGTGTCGTCGTTGAGGTAGGCGACGGCCGAGCCGTTGGCCTGACGGGCCAGCCGGCCGGTCTCGAAGCGGATGGTGCGGGTGCCGAGCGGCGTCTCGATGGTCGCTGTGGCGGTGTGCGTGTCGGGACCCTCCATAGGGTCACCCTCCTGTGTGCTCAGGGGGCCTGACACCTCAAGCTCCAGCCGGGCGAGCGGGCCGGTCTTCGATCGAAGCTCCCGGATTGTGGGTCCGGGCGCCACTACCGAGGACCGGCGCCGAGTGCTGCCGCGGGTCGAGGTGATCGGCCCCTCATCCACCCGTGGGCCGATCTGGCCGCGGGTGTCATGCGGGTCTCGTACGCGATCCTGCCGCACGAGGTGCTGCGTGTACGCGAAGCTCGCGTACCGGGCGTTGCACCGGCTTGTCTGAGCCGGGAGCAACTGACGTGCAGAGGGAGCGGCCCCGAACCGGGAACCGCTCCCCATGACGTGCTACCGGCGAAGGCCGAGGCGCTCGATCAGCGCGCGGTAGCGGTTGATGTCCTTCTTGGCGAGGTAGCCGAGGAGTCGCCGGCGGCGGCCGACCAGCAGGAGCAGGCCGCGGCGGCTGTGGTGGTCGTGCTTGTGCAGCTTGAGGTGCTCGGTCAGATCGTTGATCCGACGGGTGAGCATGGCCACCTGCACCTCAGGGGAGCCGGTGTCGGACTCGACCGTGGCGTACTCGGTCATGATCTGGGCCTTGACGCTTGATTCGAGCGGCACGTGAACTGCTCCCTTGTCGGGCGATAGGTGGTCCCGGGTCGGTGTCACCAGGACAGACGAGCACCACCGGCGTTACGCCAGCGACCGCCAGCCTAGCATCGGCTTCATTGCGGCGCCCACTCCCCGAGCGGCCACTCCTGCGGAAGCGCCCCCCACGAGCCCAGCAGCTTCTCGATCGCGGCGGCGCCGACCCGGTCGCCCCGCGCCAGGCGCAGCTCGTGCGCTTGCTCCAGCAGCGGAACGGCCTCGTCGCGGCGGCCCATCGTCGCCAGCACCGTGCCCAGCTCGGTGAGCACGTCGTCGCGGCGGCCGCCGACCAGCCGCTCGCGGCAGAGCAGTTCGGCCTCGCGCAGGACCTGCTCCGCCTCGGCCGGCCGGTTGAGGGCGGCGACGCAGCGGGCCAGCACGATCAGGTTGTCGACCAGAGCCCTGCGGTCGACCAGCTCCTCGGCCAGCACGCACGCCTCGCGTACGGTGGCCTCGGCCTCGCGCAGCCGGCCCAGGAGCCGCTGCTCGTCGCCGATGCTGGTGAGCAGAGCGAGCCGCCCGTCGCGGGTCGCCGCCCCGGCGAGGAACTTCAGGTTGCGCTCGAGCTGGCCGGCGACCTGCCGCCGGTCGGTCGCCATCAGCGGGCCCCGACCGGGCTGAGCGCCGGCACCATCAGGGCGAGCAGCTCGGCCCCCACGCTGCCCAGCGCCTCGAGCCGGGACCCGGTGAACGCGTTGCCGACCAGCACCACCGACAGCTCGTCGGTCGCCCACAGCGAGGTCATGGTGCCCGGCCAGCCGCCGGACTGCCACAGCGCGGTGTGCCCGTCGGCGAGCGTGGCGGTGAACACGCCTAGCCCGCTGCCGAGGCCGGGGAGCCCGGTCGGCACCGGGTCGGCGGCGACCAGCAGGTCGCCGCACACCTGGGTCAGCCGGGTCGGCGAGGCCAGGGCGGCGCCGAGCCGGGCGAGGTCGTCAAGGGTGGACACCAGTCCGTACGCCGCCTGCAGCACCACCTCCGAGCCGGCAGCGACCGCGATCTCGTCGAAGTCGACGTCGTAGCCGCACACCGGCTGGCGGGCGACGCGATCGTCGAGCCGGAACGACGAGTGGGTCATCCCGAGCGGGTCGAGCACCCGGCGGACCGCCTCGTCCGCGAAGGTGGCGCCCGTCACGTCCTCGACCAGCCGGCCGGCCAGGGCGGTGTTCTCGTCGGCGGCCACCACGCGCGCACCGCGGGGCAGATCGGTGACCAGCGTCGGGGCGTAGAGCTCGTTGAGGGTCGGGATGCGGGAGCCGGTGCGCACCCCGATCACCGTCGCCGGCTGGGGCAGCAGCCCGCTGGTGTGGGCGAGCAGGTCACGGACCCGCACCGGCTCGGACCCGGCCGCCGCGGTCAGACCGAGGGTGCGCAGGTGGGTGCTGACCGGGTCGTCGAGGCCGACCAGACCGTCGGCCACCAGCGACAGCACGGTCAACGCGGTGACGGTGCGGCTGAGGCCGGAGGCGCGTACGGCGTTGCGCCGCCCCGGCCGGCGCCTCGTGGCGACCTCGGCGTAGCCGCCGGCCCAGGTCAGCGCGGTCTCCCCGCCGACGGTGACCGCGGCGAGCAGCGCGGGCTGGCGCAGCCGCTCGCGGGCCTGCCCGAGGAGCTCGCCGATCACACCGGCCAGGTCGGCGCGCAGCGTGGTGTGGACCACCGGGTCGTCCGCCGCGACCTCGGGCCACGGCACCGGGGCGCTGCAGCCCGCCTCGGTGGGGACGCGGGCCGGGCTGACCGACGTGGCGGTGAGGCCGTGCGGTGCCGTCGACTCGACGACGACCCGGATCACCCACAGCCGCAGATCCGCGCCGACGACCCGGGCCGCCATCTCGTACGGGGACACCTCGTCGAGCCGCTCGACCACGAGGTCACCGAGGTCCTCGGCGACGTCCAGCAGGGAAGCGACCAGCTGCACCGGCGGGACGCTCGCGCGGAACGAGGCCGCGAGCTGGTCGGCGGCACTGGCCGGCTCGAGCGGCACCCGGCCGGCCAAGGCGTCGAGCAACCAGGCCAGCCGCCGGCCTGCGGGGGTGGCGGTCGGGACGGGGATGCTCAGGGACGCGTTCATCCGGCCCTTCGCCCTCCGTCCCGGTCCTGGTCACGACCTGATGGCCGCCCACGGGGCGGCCATCGACCAGATTACCGGGCCGCTGTGTCCCCCGAGCGACCGGCAAGCAACGCGGTCGCCTGACGCACGTCCAGGGTCATCTGCCGGACCAGCTCGTCGATGGAGTCGAAGCGCACCATGCCGCGGAGCCGGTGGGCGAACTCGATCCGCACGTGCCGGTCGTACAGGTCCAGGTAGGACTCCTCGCCGGGTTGCGCGTCGTAGCCGATGACGTAGGCCTCGACCCGGCGCTGGACCCCGTCGAAGGTGGGGTTGGTGCCGACCGAGATCGCCGCCGCCAGACGCTGCCGCTGACCGGAGCCGTTGCCGTCGCCGTCGCTGTCGCTGTCGAGCACCAGCCACCCGGCATAGACGCCGTCGGCCGGCACGGCCGCGCCGGGGGTGACCGCCAGGTTGGCGGTGGGGAAGCCCAGGTCACGGCCCCGCGCGTCCCCGCGGACGACCGGGCCGTCAGCCTGGGGCAGCCGGCCGAGCAGGATCGCCGCCTCCTCGACCGCGCCGGCGGCGATGAGCCCGCGGATCTCGCTGCTGGACACGGTGCGGCCCTC
Organism: Frankiales bacterium; assembly: GCA_033851695.1. GTDB lineage: Bacteria > Actinomycetota > Actinomycetes > JAWWOL01 > JAWWOL01 > JAWWOL01. The sequence goes on along the minus strand of JAWWOL010000538.1, from coordinate 4,075 downwards.
GGCTTCGACCATGCCGACCGCATCGACCCCGAACCCGTACGACGGCCCCAGCGCACGCAGCACGCCGACGTCGCCGGCGGCCCTGCGGCCGAACCGGAAGTTCTCCCCCACCACCACTGTCTGGGCGTGCAGGGTGTCGTGGAGCACCCGACGGACGAACTCCTCGGGCTCCACGTGGGACAGCTCGAGGGTGAAGGCGAGCACCAGCATCGCGTCGACGTCGAGCCGGGCGACCAGGCTGGCCTTGTCGGAGGCCGAGGTCAGGCGTAGCGGTGCCACCTCGGGCCGCACCACCTCGGCCGGGTGCGGCTCGAAGGTGAGCAGGACAGCTGGCACCCCGGCCTGGCGGGCAGCCCCGACCGCGCGGGAAATGATCACCCGGTGCCCCATGTGGACGCCGTCGAAGACGCCGATGGCGACCACGGAACGGCCGAGGTCGACCGGCACCTCGGTCAGGTCAGACCAGCACTGCACGCAACCGCTCCTTCTGTGGCACCCGGACCGGGTGCAGAACTGAACTCTGCCATGACCTGGCGTGGTGCCCCCGGTAGGTCGTCCCATGGTGCAGGATGCCGAACATGCACCCACTCGCCAGCCGCCTGCTGAGCTCCGTCGACTTGTCGGCCCTCCAGAGCAAGGCCGCCACGACGTCGCACGCCGGCACCGTCCCGCTGGTGATCGTGGCCGTGGTGCTCTTCGTCGCGGCGATCGTCGTCCGCAAGATCATCAAGCTGGCCATCGTGGTGGTCCTCGCCGCGATCGTGGCGTTGGCCTTCGCCGGTTGGCGGGCCGGGCTGTTCGGCTGAGGTGTCATCGGCTGTGACCGGTCAGCCGACGAAGACGCACAACGAGCGAAGCTCGCCGGCCCGGTCCTCGGCCAGCGCGAGCAGTTCGCCGCCAGGGCCGAACACACCGACCGGCCCAGGCCCGAGCCCCGCGGCCGGCAGCCGGATCCCGTGGACGAACCGGCGGGCGTCGTCGGCCTCGACGTCCACCCGCGGGAAGCCCAGGGCGACGGCCCGGTCGAGCGGCAGCATCCGCAGGTCCTCGACCAGCTGCTCCAGCGTCCGGGCCTCGTCGAGGGTGTACGGGCCTACCGCCGTCCGCCGCAGCGCCGTCAGGTGCCCCCCCACCCCGAGCGCGCCGCCGAGGTCCCGGGCGATCGAGCGGATGTAGGTGCCGCTCGAGCAGGCGATCTCGACGTCGAGGTCCAGGGTCCGGTCGTTGCGGCGGACCGCCTCCAGGTCGAGCCGGGACACGGTCACCGTACGGGCGGCCAGCTCGACCGTCTCGCCGGCCCGCGCCCTCGCGTAGGAACGCTTGCCGTCGACCTTGATCGCGCTGATCTGCGGCGGGACCTGGGTGATCTCGCCGCGAAAGGCCTCGAGCGCGGCGCGTACGGCGTCCTCGTCCACACCGTCAGCTGCCGTCGAGGTCAGCAGCTCACCCTCGGCGTCGTCGGTGCTGGTGGTCTCCCCCAGGCGCATGGTGGCCCGATAGACCTTGCCGGTCAGGGCGAGGTGGCCGAGCAGCCGGGTCGCCTTGCCCACCCCGATCACGAGCACGCCGGTGGCCATCGGGTCGAGGGTGCCCGCATGGCCCACCCGGCGGGTGCCGGCGAGCCGGCGGATCCGGGCGACCACGTCGAACGAGGTCCAGCCGTCCGGCTTGTCGACGACCACGAGCCCACTGGGGCCGTCGGGGGCCGTCGTCACGGGGTGAGGCGAGGGGCGTCGGCCAGCGCTGCGGTCACCTTGGCGACGGTGGCCGGCACGTCGTCGGTCGAGGTGAACCCGGCGGCGTAGAGGTGGCCGCCGCCGCCCAGCCCGACGCAGATGGCTCCGACGTCGACCTGGCCCTTGGACCGCATCGAGACCTTGACCGTCCCGTCGGCGTCGCCCTTGGCCACCAGGGCCACCTCGGCCTCGACGGCAGTGCGGACGATGTCGATCATGCCTTCGATCTGGGAGAGGTCGACGCCGTAGTGCTCGAGGTCCTCCGGCGTCGTCCAGGTCCAGACCAACCCAAGGCCGCCCGCTGCGGCGACGTCGAGCTGGACCCTGCTGAGCCCGGCGCCCAGCAGCTGGACGTAGCCGAACGGGTTGGTGTCGTAGAGCGCCCGCGAGAGCAGGTCGTGGGGCAGCCCGGTCTCGAGCAGCCGGGCCGCCAGCCGGTGCACCTCGGGAGTGGTCGCGGCGTACTTGAACGACCCGGTGTCGGTGACCAGGCCCGCGTAGATCCCGGTGGCGATCGCGCGGTCGAGCACCACGTCGAGGCGGTCGACCAGCTCGGCGACCAGCACGGCGGTCGCCGCCGCCTCGACCTCGACCAGGTGGACGGTGCCGAAGCCGGTGTTGGAGGCGTGGTGGTCGACGACCAGCACGTCGCCGGCGGCCGCTGCCTGTGCCTGCAGCAGCCCGAGCCGGTCGAGACTGCCGGTGTCGAGGGTGACCAGCAGCTCGGGCGCCGCCGGGAGACCGGCCGGCGGGACCAGGAGGTCCTGGCCCGGGAGGAGAGCCAGGGACGTGGGTACGCACAGCTCAGACTCGCCCCAGCTGCAGAACACCTCCGTACCGCGGCTGCGCAGGGCCAACCCCAGCGCGAGCATCGAGCCGAGCGCATCGCCGTCAGGCCCCACGTGTCAGGCGAGGACGACCTGCCGGGCCCCCGCGAGCAGGCGTACGGCCTCGTCCCACTGGGGCTCCGGGAACAGCCGCGCGGGAGCGGCCTGCGCGGTCACGAGTCGCGGTCTCCGAAGTCGTCGCCGTCCGCGTTCGCCCCGGCCGACGCCGGCTTGCGGTAGGGGTCGGCGTCACCGGCAGGAGCCGCACCCGCGCGCACGCGCACCAGCTCGGCGTCGGCTGCCCTGGCCTTCTCGAGCAGGTCCTCGATCGCCTTGCTGGTCTGCGGGATGGCGTCGGAGACGAAGGTGATCGTCGGGGTGAAGCGCACACCGGTGCCCTTGCCGACCTCGGCGCGTACGAGACCGGTGGCGCTGGCCAGCGCCCGCGCGGTCTCGGCCTGCTCGGCCTCGTCGCCGAGCACCGTGTAGAACAGCGTCGCGTCGTGCAGGTCGGCGGTGATCCTGACGTCGGTGATGGTGACGAAGCCCAGCCGGGGGTCCTTCACCTGCCGCTCGAGAGTTGCCGCCGCGATCTCCTTGATCCGGTCGGCCAGCTTGCGGGCCCTCGCCTGGTCGCTCACTCGTCCTCCTCGCCGATCAGCTGCTGCCGGGCCGACAACAGCTCCAACTCCGGACGGGCGGCAACGGTCCGCTCACACCCGTCCAGCACGTCACGGCAGTGCTCAGCAGTGGACCCGACGACGGCGACCCCCAGCAACGCCCGCCGATGCAGCTCCACGTGCCCCACCTCAGCCGCGGACACCTCGAACTTGCGCCTGAGCTCCGCCACCACAGGCCTCACCACGCCGCGCTTCTCCTTCAGCGAGTGCACATCCCCCAAGAGCACGTCCAAGGTCAAGATCCCCGTGAACAACTGCCCTCCCAGAAATGGGGACGAGAGCTTCGTGTAGCGCCGGGCAACGAGCGGAGGCGACCGGCCGGGTAGGCCCCTTGAAGACCGTAAAAAAGTAGTGTCCAGGTCAAAAGGGGCCTAGCCGGCCGGGCGCCGGCTGATCAACTACGCCCGCGGCTTCTCACGAAGCTCGAACGTCTCAATCACGTCATCCACCTTGATGTCGTTGAACGACCCGAGACCGATACCGCACTCGTAGCCGTCCCGAACCTCGGTGGCGTCGTCCTTGAACCGCTTGAGCGACTCGATGGCCAGGTTGTCCGCGACGACGATGCCGTCGCGTACGAGCCTGGCCTTGCTGTTGCGGACGATCGTCCCGGAGCGGACCAGGCAGCCGGCGATGTTGCCGAACTTGCTGGACCGGAAGACCTCACGCACCTCGGCGGTGCCGAGCTGGGCCTCCTCGAACTCCGGCTTGAGCATGCCCTTGAGCGCGTTCTCGACGTCCTCGATGGCCGCGTAGATCACCGAGTAGTAGCGGACGTCGACCCGCTCGCGGTCGGCCAGCTCGCGCGCCTTGCCCTCGGGCCGGACGTTGA
>JAWWOL010000536.1:0-3882 GCA_033851695.1 Frankiales bacterium | reverse complement strand
TGTCCACGATCACGATCGAGTCAAGCGGCCCGAACGGTTCACTGTGCCGCAGAGACCACGACGGTGAAGGCTCGAGCAACGTCGCGGGAGCGACGTACGCCGAGACATCCTGCCCCTCCAGGAAGATGCCTGTTGACAATGCCCTGTGGACCAGCGGAATCCCGCCACCGGAGAGACCTTCGGCCCACGCGTCCTGGACGGACCGGGCCTTGTCCGCGCTGATCAAAGGCCCGAAGTCGAGCTCAGGATAAGGATCCTCGGGACGCTGTACGGCAAGGGGATGGCCGAAACGTAGGGAGTCCACGACGGGTAGGTACATCGCGAGAAATTCCGCGAACAGCGACCGCTGCACGACGTACCGCGGGTAGGCCGTACACCGCTGCTTGCCGTACTCGAAGCCCTTGCGCAGATGACCCGCCAGCGTGTCCCAGTCGCTGAAGTCCCAGATGCCCCAGGTGTTCAGCCCCTCCTGCTCGAGGAAGTGGCGGCGGCCCGTATCGGCCAGCGAAGTGGCGGCCTTGCGCCCGTTGGCTCGGCCGCCGACGAATGCCAAGGCTCCGATGCCCTCGCCGCGAATGAGCACATCGCCGAGCTGGCCCCCGACCCCGGACAGCAGGGTCACCGGCAACCCGGCCCTGGCCATCAGCGCGTGGGCGAGGGTGAGGCAGTGGAAGCCGCCCTGGCTCGGCGTCTTGGCGATCACCGCGTTGCCGGCGAGCAGCTGCACCAGCTCGGCGTGGACCTGGACCGACATGGGGTAGTTCCAGCTGGCGATGTTGCTGACCGGGCCGGGCAAGGGCACCCGGCCACTGGTCTGCCGCTCGATCTCCCCGAGATACCAGAGGACGCCGTCAAGTCCCCGGTCGACGTCGGCACAGGCCAGGCGCCACGGCTTTCCGATCTCCCAGACGAGGAGCAGGGCGAAGAGATCGCGGTGCGCCTGCATCGCCTCGACAGCCGCGTGAACCGCTGCCTTGCGCGTGTCGAGATCGGTCTTCGCCCAGACTGCATGCTCGGCCACTGCGGATCGCACCGCTGCGGCTGCCGTCTCGTGGTCCACCCGTGGCGGCCCAGGGATCGGAGTCCCGTCGACGGGGGACGCGTGCTGGCCGGGATCACCGACCCGCGACCACTCACCGCCGACCAGGTTGCGCAACCGGTCGTTGTCGAAGGCCTCGGGCGCCGCGGCCACGCACCGCGCATAGGTCGCCGGCCAGGACGTGCCGGCCTTGAGCTGCAGGGCGGTTCCGGCCGGACCGGAGCTGGCGACAGGCGACGTCATGGGCGATATCCCTTGATCGGGGCGCGGCGTCGTACGAGGTGCGGGACCAGGAGGACCCCAGCCCAGCGTTTCGCAGTCTGCTGGACGGTGCGCGGCCTGTCGAGCGCGTTCTCGACCACGGGTGAACCCCGTTCCCACCCGGGTTTTCGGCGCCGCCGGTCCCCCGGCGGGGTCGTAGTTGCCTTGATGGTTTATCAACCATCTGGTAGAACACAGGCATGAGCACCGTACTGGAGACCGAGCGGCTGGACGAGACCTTCGCCGCGCTGGCCGACCCCACCCGCCGGGCCATGCTGGCCCGCCTGGCCACCCGCGACGCGACGGTCAACGAGCTGGCCGCACCGTTCACGCTGAGCCTGCAGGCCGTGTCCAAGCACCTCAAGGTCCTCGAGCGGGCCGGCTTGATCTCCCGCGGGCGCCAGGCGCAGTTCCGGCCCTGCCACCTCGAGCCGGCCCAGCTGCTGGCGGCGACCGACTGGATCGAGCAGCAGCGCCGGCTGTGGTCCGAGCGCTTCGACAAGCTCGACGGGCACCTGCGCGAGCTCCAAGCGGGCGGCACTGACCAGGCTCAGGACCATGGCTGAGCCGGCAGCCGGACCGGACCTGGTCTACACCCGCGTGTTCGACGCACCGCGGACCCTGGTTTTCGAGTGCATGACCCGGCCGGAGCACCTGACGCACTTCTGGGGCCCGGCCGGCACCAGCGCCCCTCTCGAGCACATCCGGGTCGACCTGCGCCCGGGCGGGGTGTTCGAGACCGTCATGGTGAGCGACGCCGACGGCTCTCGGATGCCGACCCGAGCGGTGTTCGTCGAGGTCACCGAGCCGGTCCGGCTCACCTGGGTCGAGACCGCGAGCGGCATGACCTCGACCGCCACGTTCCTCGAGCTCGACGACGGTCGCACCGAGGTCGAGATCCGGCAGACCAACCCGCCCGACTCCTACCGCCATCCCGCCGCCCGAGCCGGCTTCGTCACCTCGCTCGACCGGTTCGCCGACTACCTCACCCAGCAGAGGAGCACCTGATGCAGCACACCACGTCCGCCGACGGAACTGCCATCGCGTACGAGCAGTCGGGTTCCGGCCCTGCGCTGGTCTTCGTCCTCGGCGCCTTCAACGACCGACACTCCTTCGGAGACCTTGCCGCCGTGCTCGCTGACGACTTCACCGTCTACCGCTACGACCGGCGCGGACGCGGCGACAGCACGGACACGGCTCCGTACGCCGTCCAGCGCGAGGTCGAGGACCTGGCCGCCGTGATCGAGGCGGCGGGCGGCACTGCGGGCGTCTTCGGCCACTCCTCGGGCGCCATCCTCGGGCTCGAGGCTGCCGTGGCCGGCCTTCCGATCAGCCGGCTGGCCGTCTACGAGCCGCCCTACATCGTCGGCAGCGAACGGGTGCGGCCCACCGGGCTGGCCGACGAGATCGACGAAGCTCTCGCCGCCGGCCGGCCGGGCGACGCGGTGGCGGCCTTCCTCACTCAGGCGGTCGAGCTGCCGCAGCAGGCGATCGCCGGGATGCGGCAATCGCCGATGTGGCCCGCCCTCGAAGCGCTGGCACCGACCCTCCCGTACGACCTGGCGCTGTCCGGGGACCAGCAGGTGCCCGAGCGGCTGGCCACCATCACCGTCCCGACGCTGGCGTTGACCGGTGAGGACAGCCCGCCCTGGGCGCGCAACTCGGTCGAGGCGGTCGCGGCAATGATCCCCGGCGGTCGGGCCCAGTCGGTCGCCGGAAGCCACCAGATCTCCGAGGCGGCCCTCGCCCCTGTGCTCACCGAGTTTCTGTTGGCCGCGGATGAGGTTGCCAGCCGGTAGGACAAGGGCGGCTCCGCGTCGGGAGGGAGATCCTGCTGCCACCCCCGTTGGGTCAGCGCTGAGCACTCGCGGAGCGAGCAACTACTACGCCGGGGACATGTCCACGAACCTCGAGTAGTGGCCCTGGAACGCGACCGTGATCGTGGCCGTCGGGCCGTTGCGGTGCTTGGCCACGATCAGGTCGGCCTCGCCGGCGCGCGGGGACTCTTTCTCGTACGCATCCTCGCGGTGCAGCAGGATCACCATGTCGGCGTCCTGCTCGATCGAACCGGACTCGCGGAGGTCGGAGAGCTGCGGTCGCTTGTCGGTGCGCTGCTCAGGACCACGGTTGAGCTGGCTGATGGCGACGACCGGGACCTCGAGCTCCTTGGCCAGCAGCTTCATGTGCCGGGACATCTCGGAGACCTCCTGCTGCCGGTTCTCGACCCGACGGGCCGAGGACATCAGCTGCATGTAGTCGACGATGATGAGCTTGAGCTCGTGACGCTGCTTGAGCCGCCTGGCCTTGGCCCGGATCTCCATCATGGTGGCGTTGGGCGAGTCGTCGATGAACAGCGGCGCCTCGGCCACCTCGCCCATCCGGCGGGCCAGCCGGGCCCAGTCCTCGTCGGTCATCTTGCCGGAGCGCATGTGCTGCAGTGGCACCCGCGCCTCAGCCGACAGCAGCCGCATGGTGATCTCGGTGCGGCCCATCTCGAGGGAGAAGATGCAGGTCGCCAGGCCGTGCTTGATCGCCGCCGACCGGGCGAAGTCGAGGCCGAGGGTGCTCTTGCCCAGCGCGGG